>JAVHSF010000116.1:0-26291 GCA_036172035.1 Gallionella sp.
GAGCGGGTCAGTAATGGAAACGTAGCTGCGCGATCAGTAGCGCATCCTCTTCCACTCGGTACACCATACGATGCTCGTCTGTTATCCGCCGTGACCAGAAACCTGACAACGCGTGCTTCAAGGCTTCGGGCTTTCCCACGCCAGTGAAAGGCTCGCGCTGCGTGTCGCGGATCAGCTTGTTGATCCGTTCAACCATGCGCTTATCCTGCTTTTGCCAATACAGGTAGTCTTCCCATGCCTCGTCGGAAAAAATCAGTTTCACTCGGTCAGTTCCCGCTCAACGCCTTTTGCAGCATTCAGTTGTGCAACTGACGAGAGCAGACGACGAACGTTGGCGGGAGTGCGCAACAAATAGGCTGTTTCTTCAAGCGCCTTGTAGTCTTCGAGCGAGAGCATCACCACGGACTGTTCCTTGTTGCGGGTAATGATTAAAGCTTCGTGATCGTCGCAAACCCGATTCATGGTACTGGCGAGATTTGCACGTACTGCGGTATAAGTGATTGCATCCATGACAGCCTCCTGATATGTACGCGTTACTGTACATCAATGGGTGAGCTTTGTCCAATTCAACATGCGAAGAATTCCCATGCACGTACATTGCGCCGTTACGCAGGGCGTATTGCCATACGCCCCTACTGCCGCCCGCACCAATCCCGTGCAAACTGCCCCGCCACGCGACCGCTGCGCGAACCGCGCGACAGCGACCATTGCAGTGCCTGGCGGCGCACTTCGTCGGTCATGCCGCCCCGCCAGCCGTGGTACTGCAACCAGCGTGCGGCGATGGAGAGATATTCGTCCTGACTGAATGGATAGAAGGAAATCCACAGGCCGAAACGCTCGGAGAGCGAAACTTTTTCCTCCACGCTTTCCGCCGGATGAATTTCATCGCCAAGGTATTTCGTGGCGAGGTTATCCGCCATATAGTCAGGCATCAGGTGGCGGCGGTTGGAGGTGGCGTAGATCAACAGGTTGTCGGAAAACGCCACCAGATCGCCGTCCAGCGCGGCCTTGAGCGCCTGATAACCCGCCTCGTCGGAATTAAACGACAGGTCATCGCAATACAGGATAAAACGCTCGGAGCGCCCTTGCACCAGACCGACGATGAGCGGCAAATCCACCAAGCCTTGCTTGTCTATCTGGATCACGCGCAGGCCGGATTCGGCATATTCATTTAACAGCGCCTTCACCAGCGACGACTTGCCCGTGCCACGCGCGCCGGACAACAGCACGTTGTTGGCCGTACCGCCTTGCACGAATTGCCTGGTGTTCTGCTGGATGCGCTGTTTCTGGTCGTCTATGCCGAGCAGGTCGGCAAGCGAGATACGCTGAAAATTCGCCACGGGATGCAGACTGCGTTGCGCGTGGTTCCAGCGAAAAGCGGCTGCCGCCTGCCAGTCGGGTTGCTGCGCCTGCGCGCCGGGCAGGATGGCTTCCAGACGGACGAGCAGCCCTTCGGCGCGAGTGAAAAAGGAGTCGAATCTATTCATCCAGAAAGCCGCCGATTCCTTACATTTATAAATATAATCAAACGGTTAAATAAATATTGCAGGGGCGAATCTATTCGCGCCCACCTCTAAATCAACTCCGGTAACTGGCATTGATCTTGACGTAATCGTAGGAAAAATCACAGGTCCACAGCGTAGCATTCAACGTACCACGGTTCAGCACCACGCGGATGGTGATGTCGGTCTGCGCCATTACGCGCTGCCCGTCCTCTTCCTGGTAACTCGCCGCGCGACCGCCGTTTTCGGCGACCAGCACCTCATCCAGATAGAGTTGCAGCGCCGCCACATCCAGGTCGTCCACGCCCGCATAGCCGATCGCGGCAAGGATACGGCCAAGGTTGGGGTCGGAAGCAAAAAACGCGGTCTTGACCAGCGGCGAATGGGCGATGGCATAGCCGATGCGCTTGCACTCGGCCTCATCGTTGCCGCCTTCCACCTTGATGGTGATGAACTTGGTCGCACCCTCGCCGTCGCGCACGATAGCCTGTGCCAGATGGATCGCCACCTCGGTGACAGCTTCCAGCAAAGCGTTGAAGGCGCTGCTGCCCGTCACGTTCACTTCGGGCAAAGCGGCTTTTCCGGTGGCGATCAGCATCAGCGAATCGTTGGTGGAAGTGTCGCCATCCACGGTGATGCAATTGAACGAGCGGTTCGCCGCAGTGCTGACCATCGCCTGCAACTGCGCGGGTGCAATCGCCGCATCGGTGGCGATATAGCCCAGCATGGTCGCCATGTTGGGGTGAATCATGCCCGACCCCTTGGCGATACCGGTAACCGTGACCGTCACGCCCGCCACGGTGACCTGTTTGGAGATCGCCTTGGGTACCAGGTCGGTAGTCATGATCGCGGCAGCGGCATTTGCCCAGTTATCGGTGACCATATCGGTCACGGCGGCAGGCAAGCCCGCGACGATCTTCGTCAGGGGCAGCGGCTCCATGATGACCCCCGTCGAGAACGGCAAAATCTGCTCGACCCGGCAACCCAGCAGCCCCGCCAGCGCGGCGCAGGTAGCACGCGCATCCCGCAAGCCTTGTTCGCCCGTTCCAGCGTTGGCGTTGCCGGTATTCACGACCAGGGCACGAATGCCATGAGCTGCCGCCAGATGTTCTTTGGCAACGATGACCGGCGCGGCACAAAAACGGTTTTGGGTGAACACACCCGCCACCTGCGCGCCGTCGCATAGCTGCATCACCAGCAAATCACGACGATTTTCGCGCTTGATATTCGCCTCTGCGATGCCCAGCAAAACCCCCGCGACGGGCAATAATTGCGCGGGCGGATTCAGATTGACCGACATAATGGATACCTCTAGTAACGCCCACCAATCTTGTTGATGTAATTGGAAAGTTCGGCGGATTCGCTATTCACGCGACGCAGGATGCCGTGCATATTGCGGATAATGCCACGCATCACGCGATACACCAGCTTGGGGTGGGAATTGATCAAAGCCTCAAATCTGACCCGTTCCATGCTCAGCACTTTGGTCGCGCCCACGGCATATAAAGTGGCGCTGATATGGGCTGCGGCTCCGCCCGCGAACGTAATCATGCCCGCCAAATCACCGGGTTTTAGTACATGGACAGTGGACTCTTCCCCGCTACCGCCGGCAATTCTCACTTCAATATCACCCGAAGCGAGAATGTACAGGTTGTCATATTGCGTATCGCCCGGCTGAACAATCACCTCACCCGCCTTATATTCCTGGATTTCAAACAATTCCGACAGAATATCCACTTCTGCTTCACTCAATTCCTCTGTGACCGGCGAGGTACGCAGCGTATCAATCACTAATGACATAGCCTTCTCCTTTTCTTAACTTAATTTTCCGTGACACTGTTTAAATTTCTTGCCCGAACCACAGGGACAAGGGTCATTGCGCCCAATTTTTTGCCCGTCGCGCACAAACGGTTGCTGCTCTTCACCCGCCGCCGCGCCGGCATCCCCCAGCGCTTCTTCATAATCCGCGTGATGATACTGTACATTTTCGGGTTGCGGGACAGGTTCCACCGCTTCAACTGCCGCTTCACTGCGCACCTGCACCATCATCAATACCTGCGTTACCTCGCGTTTGACCATATCCAGCATGGTCGAGAACAGCTCGAATGCCTCGCGCTTGTATTCCTGTTTGGGGTTTTTCTGCGCATAACCGCGCAAATGTATGCCCTGGCGCAAGTGGTCCAAAGCCGACAAATGTTCGCGCCAATGCACATCCATACTTTGCAGCATGATGTCACGTTCGTAATGGTGCATCGCATCGGCTCCAACCAACTCCACTTTGGCCTGATACAACTGCTTCGCCGCTTCGGCGACCCGCACGCGCAAGCCCGCCTCGTTGAGATGCTTGTCTTCTTCCAGCCATTGCGCCAAGGGTAATTCGAGCCTGAAATCGGTAGCCAGCGATTTCTCCAAACCCGCCACATCCCATTGTTCTTCCATGCTTTCCGGGGTGATATACAGGCTGATGGCATCGTCCATCACGCTGCTACGCATCGCCTCAATAGTCTCGGAAATATCTTCCGTTTCAAGCAATTCAGTGCGTTGCTGGTAAATCACCTTGCGCTGATCGTTGGCCACGTCATCATATTCGAGAATCTGCTTACGCATATCGAAATTGCGCGCTTCAACCTTGCGCTGCGCATTCTCGATGGCGCGATTCACCCAGCTGTGTTCGATCGCTTCACCTTCCGGCAACTTGAATTTGTTCATGATCGCAGCGACGCGATCGGAAGCGAAAATACGCAATAGCGGATCTTCCAGCGACAGATAAAAACGGCTGGAACCCGGGTCGCCCTGACGACCGGAACGACCACGCAACTGGTTATCCACGCGCCGCGATTCGTGGCGCTCGGTGCCGATGATGTGCAGGCCGCCGCTTTTCAGTACCTGCTCGTGTAACGCTTTCCAGTCGAGTTTCAGTTGCGCGATGCGCTGCGCCCTGGTGTCCTCGTCCAGACTCTCGTCGTCTTTAACCAGGTCGAGCTGTTTCTCCAAATTACCCCCCAGCACGATGTCCGTGCCGCGACCCGCCATATTGGTGGCGATGGTAATCATTTTCGGCTGCCCCGCCTGAGCGACAATCTCCGCCTCATGCTCGTGCTGCTTGGCATTCAACACCCGATGCGGCAGTTTTTTCTGCTCCAGCAGGCCGGACAGCAACTCCGAGTTTTCGATGGAAGTCGTTCCCACCAGCACGGGCTGGCCGCGCTGATAGCAATCCTGAATATCAACGATGACTGCCTGATATTTTTCTTGTGCGGTGAGAAACACCTTGTCCATCTGATCGTCACGGACGGTTGGGCGGTTGGGCGGAATGATGACCGTTTCCAGATTGTAAATTTGCTGGAACTCATAAGCCTCAGTATCAGCCGTTCCGGTCATACCAGCCAGCTTGTCATACATGCGAAAATAGTTCTGGAATGTAATCGAGGCAAGTGTCTGATTCTCTTTCTTTATTTCGACACCTTCTTTTGCCTCGACCGCTTGATGCAAGCCGTCCGACCAGCGACGCCCCGTCATCAGGCGGCCAGTATGCTCATCCACGATGACCACTTCGCCGTTCTGCACCACATAATTCTGGTCGCGGTGATACAAAGACTGTGCGCGTAAAGCCGCATACAGGTGATGTATCAGGCTGATATTGGCGGCATCGTACAAGCTGCCATTCGGCGGCAGCAATCCCGCCTCGGTCAGGATGCGCTCGGCATTTTCGTGGCCAATCTCGGACAACAGTATCTGGTGATTTTTCTCATCCACATAAAAATCGCCGGAACTCTCTTCATCGGCCTGACGAAGCAGCTTCTTCGCCAGCGCGTTGATTACAACGTAAACATTGACATCGCCTTCAGCCTGACCGGAAATAATCAGCGGGGTACGCGCCTCGTCAATCAAAATGGAATCCACCTCGTCCACGATGGCGTAATTCAACTTGCGCTGGAAGCGTTCGTCCACCCGGTTCGCCATATTGTCGCGCAGGTAATCAAAACCAAACTCATTGTTGGTTCCATAAGTGACATCGGCCGCGTAGGCTAGCTGTTTCTCATCCGACGGCATCTGTGAAACGATCACGCCCACGGTCAACCCCAGGAAGCGGTACAACCTGCCCATCCATTCGGCATCGCGAGCCGCCAGATAATCGTTCACCGTGACTACATGCACACCGCGACCGCTGATTGCATTCAGATAAACCGGCAAGGTTGCCATCAGGGTTTTACCTTCACCGGTACGCATTTCGGCGATCTTGCCGGAATGCAGCACGATACCGCCTACCATCTGCACATCGTAATGACGCATCCCCAGCACCCGGGTACTGGCCTCGCGCACCACGGCAAACGCCTCGGGCAACATCGAATCGAGGGTTTCACCCTGCGCGAAACGCTGTCTGAATGTATCCGTCTTTTCACGCAATTGCTGATCATCAAGCAGCGCGAGCGCATCGCCCAGACCATTGATGGTTTTGACTGTCGCACGGTATTGCTTGAGCAAGCGATCGTTACGACTACCGAAAATAGTTTTAAGTGCCTTTGAAATCATGTTCTTCGTCTTCTCAACCACAAATTAAGGGTGAGACAGCTCGCCGCCATCTCACCCTTGTAACAGGAAACCACAACATCATCATTGTCATGAATAAGTTGGCGCATATTACCACACTGGCAATAGGTATCCGTATCCTCCACACCCGCGCCCCAGGCAGCAGGAAGGTCGCTCATCCGCAGACCAGGCACACCCTTTCCCCAGACACTGCGCTGATACCGGCCAAAAGCTCAGGATGCCAGCCCAACAAATGACCTGAAAAGCCAAATCAACCCGTCGAGATTTTGCCTGGCGGGCATAAACTGGAATAATATTCGCGCCCCGCCGTTATTCATGAAATCATTAAACCCGTGCCTCAACGTCTAAAATCTCTGATGAGCAACAGCCAGGAATTGCGCGTCCTGTTCAGCACCGTACAAACATTGACGGCACTACAGCAGCATTTTTCCCGCGTCGCCCCACCCCATTTCGCGCAATCCAGTCAAATCTTGGGATTACGCAACGGCACGCTAAGCATCGCCATGAGCAACGGTGCGCTGGCCGCGAAACTGCGCCAACTTGCACCGGAAATCGTGGCCAAACTGCAAAATCGAGGCTGCGAGATTAGCGGCATCAGGGTCAAGGTGCAAATCAATTACACCCCCGTCAAAGCCAAGCCGGTTCCGCGCCTGCTGACCGGAACCGCACGGCACGAACTGCTTGAACTCAGCGCGCATCTGGACGAGACACCACTCAAACATGCGCTGGAAAAACTGGCACAAAAATAGCCCCTACAGCAGCACACGCCATCCCGCCAGGACATAGCGTTCCAGCACGAACAACAAACCGAAAACCAGCAACAACAAGACGGTAAATCTGACTATTTTCCAGGCAAAATTCAAATACCACCGCTTGCGCGTGAAAACATACATTCCGGCGTTGACTACCAGCAGCAAGGCAACCAACACCAGATACATGCGCAAGATCAGCATCGTCAACCTCCTCTGATTTTTCCGTATCCTGAAAGTTAAGCGGTCTGGAATTGCGGACGCAGGAAAGCGGGGGCATCCGCCACATCATCAAATGAGACGAATTCCCAGGCTCGCTCGTCGGCCAGCAATTCCCGCAACAAGGCGTTGTTCAATGCATGGCCTGACTTATAGCCGGAAAAAGCGCCGATCACCGGATAACCCAACAGATACAAGTCTCCGATCGCGTCCAGCACCTTGTGTTTAACGAACTCATCCTCGAAACGCAGCCCGTCAGCATTCAGCACCCGGTACTCGTCCATGACAATGGCATTGTCCAGACTGCCGCCCAGCGCCAGCCCCTGCGCGCGCATGGCTTCAACATCCTGCATGAAACCGAAGGTACGCGCGCGACTGATGTCGCGAATATAGGAATGCTCGTCGAGTTCTATCGTGACGTGTTGCCGTGTGTTGGCAAACACCGGATGAGCGAAGTTGATGGTAAAGGTTAATTTGTAGCCATTGTACGGCTCAAATTTAACCCACTTGTCGCCCTGTTTTACCTCGACCGTTTTTTTGATACGGATAAATTTTTTGGCTGCCGACTGCTCGACGATACCTGCGGATTGCAACAAAAAAATAAAGGTACCGGCACTCCCATCCATGATGGGGACTTCCGCGCCATCCATTTCGACACAGACATTATCTATGCCCAAGCCAGCCAATGCCGACATCAGATGCTCGATCGTGGCAAACCGCACCCCGTTTTGATCAATGCAGGTGGACAGGCGAGTGTCGTGTACCAAATCGGCGCGCGCCTGAACATCCTCGACCGGTTTCACATCAACGCGGCGGAACAGGATGCCGCTATTGACAGGAGCAGGGCGCAAAGTCAGCGTGACTTTTTCGCCACTGTGCAAGCCAACCCCCGTCACACTAACCGGGCTTTTCAGGGTGCGTTGTCTGACCATATGTTTTTTAAGCGCAGGTATCATGGGCGGATTCTAACATAGCTCCTGATTCGCACCGCCCACGATCCTGCCTCCCCGAGGCACCCTTAATCCGCCTGTTTACGCAGGAAAGAGGGGATGTCGTAAGTATCCACACCGGATTTTTCCATCGCATCCACTGCGGCGCGACGACCGCTGCGCAGGGCGGTAGGGGTATCCAGCACAACATAATCAAGGTTGCTGCACGGCAGGTCATGCGTGCCGGTTCTTTGGTAGTCCTGCTTTTGATAGACGATTTCCGGCTTGGCCATCTTGTGGCTCACGGGCGAACCCAATCCGGTCGCGACCACCGTCACACGCAATTCATCCCCCATGGATTCATCAAATACCGAGCCCAGAATAACCGTGGCTTCTTCAGCGGCAAATTGCACGCAAGCCATGACTTCTTCCATTTCCCTGACTTTCAGCGAGCTGGTAGAAGTAATATTGACCAGCACGCCACGTGCCCCCGTCATATCCACATCTTCCAGCAACGGGCTGGCAATGGCGCGTTCAGCAGCCTCCCTGGCACGATCGGCACCTGATGCCACCGCAGACCCCATCATCGCCATGCCATTTTCCGACATAACGGTGCGCACGTCGGCGAAGTCCACGTTAATCAGCCCCGGCACGTTGATGACTTCGGCGATACCTGCTACCGCGCCTTGCAACACGCCGTTGGCGGCTTTGAACGCTTCCGGCACGGTGACATCGTTGCCCAGCACTTCCATCAACTTGGCATTGGGCACGATGATCAACGAATCCACATGCTCATTCAGCGCCTTGATGCCTTCGGCGGCATAACGCATACGGTTACCTTCGTAAACAAATGGCTTGGTCACAACCGCCACGGTCAGGATATTCATTTCACGCGCGATTTGCGCGACGATGGGTGCCGCGCCCGTTCCCGTGCCGCCGCCCATTCCTGCGGTGATAAACACCATGTTCGCACCGGAGATCAGTTCCTTGATGCGTTCACGGTCTTCTTCGGCTGCCGCCTGCCCCACTGAAGGCTTTGCTCCTGCGCCCAAGCCTTGGGTAATGGCTACGCCAATTTGTAACTGGGTGCGCGCCTTGCTGCGGCTCAATGCCTGCGCATCGGTGTTGATGGCGATAAATTCAACCCCCTGCACCCCTTGCTCGATCATATGATCTACCGCATTGCCGCCGCAACCGCCGACACCGACCACTTTGATTATCGCATCCCGAGATTGTGCTTCCATGATTTCAAACATCGCCGTCTCCTTAAAAAATATTACAAAAAATTAACCTGCCCGAATCTGCTTGCAACCAAACTAAAAATTGTTCTGAAACCAGCACTTCATCCTCGCCCACACATCGTTAAATGAATTCGACTGCTTGCGGTTTTCTTCATTGTTCCTATAACTTTCCAAACCGTACAACAACAGCCCCACCCCCGTTGCCATGCGTGGCGTTTTCACCACGTCCGACAACCCCCCTACATATTTTGGTATCCCCAATCTGACCGGCAGATGGAAAATCTCTTCGCCCAGTTCAACCATGCCCTGCATCGCGCTGCTACCGCCGGTAATCACAATCCCAGACGACAACAAATCCTCAAACCCGCTGCGCCGCAACTCGGCCTGTACCAGCGAATACAGCTCCTCCACGCGCGGCTCGATCACTTCGGACAAGGTTTGCCGCGACAACATGCGCGGCCCGCGCTCACCCACACCCGGCACTTCGATCGTGCCTTCATCCGCCAGCTGGCGCAGCGCACAACCGTGACGGATCTTGATATCTTCGGCATCCTGGGTGGGCGTACGCAACGCCATCGCGATGTCGTTGGTGACCTGGTCGCCGGCAATCGGAATCACGGCGGTGTGACGTATCGAGCCACCGGTAAACACCGCAATGTCCGTCGTGCCGCCGCCGATATCCACCAGACACACGCCCAACTCCTTCTCGTCATCCGCCAATACGGCTTTGCTGGAGGCCAGCGGTTGCAGGATCAGCTCGTTCACTTCCAGACCGCAACGGTGGATGCACTTCATGATGTTCTGTACGGCGGCCACCGCGCCCGTAACGATATGCACCTCGACATCCAGGCGCATCCCGCTCATCCCCAATGGCTTCTTGATGCCGTCCTGTCCGTCTATGCTGAATTCCTGTTCCAGGATATGCAGAATCTGTTGATCTCCCGGCAAACTGATCGAGCTGGCGGTTTCCAGCACCCGGTCTATATCGGCTTGCGTGACTTCCTTTTCCTTGATCTTCACCATGCCGCGCGAATTCGTGCTGCGGATGTGGCTACCCGCAATCCCGGTATACACTTCGCTGATTTTGCAATCCGCCATCAACTCGGCCTCTTCCAGCGCGCGCTGAATCGCGTTCACTGCCGCTTCGATGTTGACCACCATGCCTTTTTTCAGACCCGAAGATTCGTGCATCCCCATGCCGATCACTTCCAGCGCCCCGTCGGGTTTGACCTCGCCTACGATGGCCACAATCTTGGACGTGCCGATGTCCAGGCCGACCACCAGATTTTTTGCTTCCTTATTTCTGCTCATCGCTTCATCTCCAACATCCTGTTTCGTTTCTCAATTTCCCGCCCTGCGCTAGGAGTCTGTCGGACTTCTAGGCGTTGCCGTGCCGCATCCTCACGACAAAGCCATTCCGGTAACGCATATCCACATAATCCACTTTCAGTTTTTGCCCGGTCATGCTGGTGTTGCCAGGTAGCGATGTCGTTTCACGCATCTCGCCCAAACTGTAGGGATAAACCGCCACAAACCTTGCCAGCCGTTCCTGCAATGCCGCGCGCCCCAGTTCCACCGCCATGTCATTGCTCAAATGCATCTGCCAGGCATGGCGCGGCGACAAAGCCAACTGCGTCACCTTCAAGCCGAGTACGGCAAGTTGCCGGCTGAATTTTGCATACTGCTGCACCATTTCTGCCGAACTGCCCGCATAGCCGATAAACTGTGGCAATTCCTGCCTGGTCTCTGCCTCAAACACTTCGCCTTGCACGTTCACCAGCGCCGCGTCATTCCAGCGCGCCAAGGGCTGATGCTCCTCAAATTCCAGCACCAGACTGTCGGGGAATTCGCGGCGGATACCGACGTGGCGAATCCAGGGCAACGTTTCCAACGACTTGCGTAAATGCTCGATGTCCACCGTGAAAAAATTACCCCGCACCTCGCTCTTCACCCGCGCCAGCACCTCTTCCGCCACCACCCGCTCCGGCACTGCGCTCAACTTTACGTTCTTGATCGGCAACAAGCGCGGCAGATGCACCGTGTAATCCAGCGCGCCATACAGCATCGCCAGCACACTGAAGGAGACCAGTGCGCTGCTGATGCTGCGCAGCAGGGGCGCGTTATCCCACACTGGCCTCTCCCCGACTGTCCGCTGCCAGTCCCAGCACCCGCAACACCAGTTCCTCGAAACCGATGCCCGCCTGACGCGCCGCCATCGGCACCAGGCTGTGGTCGGTCATCCCCGGCGAAGTATTCGCCTCCAGTACGAATGGCTGTCCGTCCTCGCTCATCAAAAAATCCACCCGCCCCCAACCCCGACCGCCAATCAGCGCGAAAGCCTGTTTGGCGAGTTCCTGCATCCGCGCTTCCTGCGCCTGGCTCAGACCGCTCGGACAGCGATACAGCGTGTCATCGCGCAGGTACTTCGCCTCGAAATCGTAGAATTCGTTGGACGGTTCAATCTTGATGACCGGCAAAGCCTGTTCGCCCAGGAGGGCTGCGGTGTATTCGCCGCCCCCGACAAAACTTTCCGCGATCACCAGCTTGTCGTACTGCGCCGCATTCAAATAGGCCGCGCGCAATTCGCCCGCATTCTTTACCTTGCTGATGCCGACGCTGGAACCTTCGTTGGCGGGCTTCACGAACAGCGGCAAACCCAGTTGCCGCACGACTTCGCCGCTATCACTTTTATCGTTAATAATCAAAAACTTGGGTATAGGTAAAGCAGCCGCCTGCCAAACCAGCTTGCTGCGCCACTTATCCATGCCCAAAGCGGATGCCATCACACCGCTGCCGGTATAGGGAATGCCCAGCAATTCCAGCGCACCCTGCACCGTGCCGTCTTCGCCGAAACGTCCGTGCAGCGCGATAAAGGCGCGATCGAAACCTTCGTCCACCAAGGCCTGCAAATTCCGTTCGGCAGGGTCAAAAGCGTGCGCATCCACGCCGCTGCGTTGCAAAGCGGCCAGCACCGCCGCACCGCTTTTCAGCGAAACCTCGCGCTCGGCGGAACGTCCGCCGAACAACACGGCCACCTTGCCAAAGGTGTTTGCTGCGGGTGACGGGTTGTCATTACGCGGCGTATCGTTCATCTCGTTCTTGCTCATGCCTCTCTCGCTTCTCCAATGATTTTCACTTCTGGATGCAACATCACCCCGGTTTTTGCCGCGACGCTTGCGCGCACTTCCGTTATCAAATTCTCGATGTCCGCCGCCGTTGCTCCGCCCACATTCACAATAAAATTTGCATGTTTTTCAGATACTTGTGCGCCGCCGATGCGCATCCCCTTGAGGCCACACCCCTCGATCAAACGCGCCGCATGGTCGCCCGGCGGATTGCGGAACACCGAACCCGCATTGGGCAGTTGCAAAGGCTGACTGCTGATGCGCTTCGCCAGCAACGCCTTGATTTCCTGCCGTGCGATTTCACCGTCTCCCGTAGCGAAACGCAGCCAGACACCAACGAAGAACTCTTCAGGTGAGTGGTGAGTGGTGAGCGGTGAGTCACTGCTTTTCCACTTACCACTTACCCCTTTCCACTCACTGCGTAATGCCACGCTCCGGTAACCGATTTCGTATTCCTGCGGCGTGCGCACTTTCAGTTCGCCACTGCGCGTTACCACCCGCACCTTAACCACCTGCGCCCAGGTTTCGCCGCCGTAACAGCCCGCGTTCATCGCCAGCATGCCGCCCACCGTGCCGGGGATACCGGCGAAGAACTCAGCCCCGCGATAGCCGTGCAGGGCGGCAAAACGTGCCAGCTTTGCCCCCGGCACGCCCGCACCCGCGTAAATGCTGCCGTCCGCCTGCAAACCCAATTCGCGCAACGCGCCATGCATCAACAACACCGTGCCGCGCACCCCGCCGTCGCGCACCAGCAGATTGCTGCCCAGCCCCACCGCGATCAACGGCTCATCAGCGGGTAGCGTGCGCAGGAAAACACACAAATCCTCCAGATCGGCAGGCTGATACAGTCGCTCAGCCAGCCCACCCGCACGCCAACTGGTGTGGCGGCTCATCGGCTCATCCAGACGCAACCCGCCCCGCAGCTGCTGCGCGCTGCGTGGTTCGATGCAGGGGGTGAGTTCGCTCATGTTCATGTTCAGTGTTGTGACAACTTGACAACCTCGGCTGGCACATTGCCGATACTCCCCGCGCCCATGGTCAATACCACATCCCCGTCGCGCGCCACCTGCATGATGGTCTGCGGCATATCGGCGATATTTTCAACGAACACGACTTCGCTTTGCCCCGCCAGACGCAGCGCGTGCATCATCGCCCGGCCATCTGCCGCAACCAGCGGCGGCTCGCCCGCCGCATACACTTCCGCCAGCGCCACGACATCCACGCCGCACAGCACCTTGACGAAATCCTCGAACAAATCGCGGGTGCGCGTGTAACGGTGCGGCTGAAAAGCCAGCACCAGCCGCCTGCCCGGAAACGCACCGCGCACCGCCTCCAGCGTTGCCGCCATCTCCACTGGATGATGGCCATAGTCGTCAATAAGCGTAAAACTTCCGCCTTCCAATACCGCGATCTCCCCGTACCGCTGCAAGCGTCTGCCCACGCCCTGAAATTCGCCCAGCGCCGCGACTATCGCCTCGTCCGGCACGCCCACTTCCAGCGCGACGGCAATGGCGGCCAGCGAGTTCAGCACGTTATGCCTGCCCGGCAGATTGACCGTGATGTGCAAATCTTTCTGCGCCTTGTCGTGCCGGCACTGCGCGGTGAAACGCATTTTCCCGTTCTCGGCGCACACATCTACCGCGCGTATCTGCGCGTCCGTACTGAAACCGTAGGTCGTTACTGGCTTGGTGATGCGCGGCAAAATCTCGCGCACGTTGGCATCGTCTATACACAACATCGCCCTGCCGTAAAACGGCAGATGCTCGATAAAATCCACGAACGCCTGCTTGAGCCGCTCGAAATCATGACCATATGTTTCCATATGGTCGGCATCAATATTGGTAATCACCGCGAGTATCGGCAGCAAATGCAGGAACGACGCATCGGACTCATCCGCTTCCACGACGATAAAATCACCTGTTCCCAGCTTGGCGTTGGTGCCGCTGCTGTTGAGCCTGCCGCCGATCACGAAAGTCGGGTCGAAACCGCCCTGCGCCAACACGCTTGCAGTCAGCGAGGTGGTGGTGGTCTTGCCGTGCGTACCCGCAATGGCGATGCCCTGGCGCAAGCGCATCAATTCCGCCAGCATCATGGCGCGCGGCACGACCGGAATGTGGCGTTCGCGCGCCGCCAGCACTTCCGGGTTATCGCGGCCTACCGCAGTAGACGTCACCACGACATCGGCATCGGTGAGATTCTGCGCGGCGTGTCCGATGGACACCGTTACGCCCAGTTGTTTGAGCCGCCGGGTCGCGACGTTTTCGCCCAGATCCGAGCCGCTCACCTGATAACCCAGATTGAGCAGCACCTCGGCGATGCCGTTCATGCCCGTTCCGCCGATACCGACAAAATGGATGTGTTTGATTTTATGTTTCATTTTTGTTTGCGCGGGCGCGACACATCACGCCCTTACGCCTCTCCTTTCTCGACTATTTCCGCACAGGCGGCAGCCACTACGGCGGCGGCATCGGCGCGTGCCACACTGCGTGCCTGTCGTGCCATTGCCAGCAATTTTTCGCGATGCTGTGTACCCAGCCATTGCGCCAGATTTTCGGCGTTCAACCGGGTCTGCGGCAACAACACCGCCGCGCCCCGCTCGCTGAGAAAGCGTGCGTTATGCGTCTGGTGATCGTCCACCGCAAACGGGAAGGGAATCAGCAAACTGGCGACCCCGGCAGCCGCCAGTTCGGCGACCGTCAACGCACCCGAACGGCAGATCACCAGATCGGCGGCGGCATAACTTGCCGCCATGTCATCTATGAAAGCGCGGAGGTCGGCCTGCACGCCCGCCTGCTGGTACATCTGCACCACGTCAGCGTGATGCCGCTTGCCGGTTTGATGCACCACGAAAGGGCGGGTTTCTTCCGTCATCAAGGCGAGTGCCTGCGGCACGACCTGGTTGATCGCCTGCGCGCCCAGACTGCCGCCCACCACCAGCACATTAAGTTTGCCGGTGCGTGCGGCGTAACGCTGCTGCGGTTCCGGCAAGGCGGCGATGCTGCTGCGCACCGGGTTACCGCACCAAACCGCCCCGGGCAACACGTCAGGAAAGCCGCTCATCACCCGGTTTGCGACGCGCGCCAGCACTTTGTTGCTCAACCCGGCCACCGAGTTTTGTTCGTGTATCACCAGCGGGCGGCGCAGCAAGGCTGCCATCATGCCGCCCGGAAAAGTGATGTAGCCGCCCATGCCCAGCACCACATCCGGCCTGTGCAGGAAAATCGCCACGGCGCTTTGCCACAGAGCAATCAACAGATTCAATGGCAGCAGCAGCTTGCGCAGCAAACCCTTGCCGCGCAGCCCCGAAAATCGCACCCTTGCCATCGGATAACCGTGCTGCGGTACTAATTCCGCTTCCATGCTGTCGGGCGCGCCCAGCCAGGTGACTTGCCAGCCCTGTTCGCGCAGCCTGTCCGCCACCGCCAGTGCCGGGAAAATGTGTCCGCCCGTGCCGCCCGCCATAATCAGGATGTTGCGCGTGGTCATACCGGCATCCCCCGCTCTGTCCTTCGATTCTCGTAGTCCACCCGCAGCAGCACGGCGGCGGCGAGGCAATTCACCACGATGCCGCTACCGCCGAAACTCATGAAAGGCAAGGTCAGCCCCTTGGTGGGCAACATGCCCACATTCACGCCGATATTGATCACCGCCTGCACGCCTATCCACACGCCGATGCCTTGCGCCATCAGCGCTGCAAAATTCCGTTCCAAAAATGCGGCGGCGCGACCGATCTGAAAGGCGCGTACCACCACCAGCGCAAACAACGCGACCACAGCGGTCACCCCTACCCAGCCCAACTCTTCGGCGATTACCGCCATTAAAAAATCGGTATGCGCTTCCGGCAAATAGAACAATTTTTCGACACTCGCGCCCAGGCCCACGCCCAACCATTCGCCGCGCCCAAAGGCGATCAGTGCATGACTGAGCTGATAGCCCTTGCCGTAGGGATCGGCCCAGGGATCCATAAAACCGACCACACGCTGCAAGCGGTACGGCGATGACAGGATCAGCGCGGCAAAGGCCAGCGGCAACGCCACCAGCAAGGCCACGAACACTTTGCCGTTAAACCCGCCCAACCAAAGTGTGCAAATGGCAATAGACAGCACCACCACGAATGCGCCCATGTCCGGCTCCAGCAACAGCAAGCCACCAACCCCCGCCATCACTGCGAACATTGGCAAAAAAGCTCGCATAAACAAATGCTTGACCTTGGCTTTGCGCGCGGTGTAATCGGCGGCATACATCACGGCAAACAGCTTCATCAGTTCGGAAGGCTGCAAATTGAGTCCTGCGAAAGAAATCCAGCGACGACTGCCGTTGACCTTGTGTCCGAGATGCGGAATCAATACCAACACCAACAACACCCCACCGATCAGAAACAGGTAGATCGAACTGGCTTGCCACACTTTGACTGGCACCTGAAAAGCCATCAGCCCGGCCAATGCGCCCAAAGCGATAAAAATCGAATGACGCATCAAATAATAAGTGGCTTGATGCCCGGTTAACCTGCTGCCTTCGGCGGTAGCGATAGAAGACGAATACACCATCACCAACCCGATAGAAAGCAGGGCAACAAACACCCAGGCGAGCAGCTCATCAAACTGCGACTGGGGCGGCGGCGTGCGCGTCTTGACTAATGAGCGCATGTCCCCTCCCCCCCTGAATCCTTGCCCAGTTCATTCACCGCCTCGACAAACACGGCAGCGCGATGCGCATAGTTGCGGTACATGTCAAAGCTGGCGCAAGCCGGAGACAGCAACACCGCATCCCCCGCCTGCGCCAGCTGCGCCGCCAAACGCACGGCCTGCCGCATATCGGCGGCGTGGTGTACGGCGACCTCGCTACCCGTCAGCGCGGCTCGGATAATCGGCGCATCGCGCCCGATCAGCACCACCGCGCGGGCGTGTTCATCCACTGCGTGCTTTAAGGGAGAAAAGTCCTGCCCCTTGCCCTCGCCTCCGGCGATCAACACCGCTTTGCAGCCCAAGCCTTCGAGTGCCGCAACCGTCGCGCCGACATTGGTTCCCTTGGAATCGTCGTAATAAATTACGCCCCGGAACTCGCTCACCCGCTCCACGCGATGCGGCAAACCCTTGAAACTGCGCAACCCGTCGAGCAATGCCGCCATCGGCAAACCAATCGCACGGCACAGCGCAAGCGCGGCCAGCGCATTGGCGACATTGTGCAGCCCGGCAACCCGCAATTCGCTGGCTTTGAGCAGTGGTTGACCGCCTTGCATCAACCATATCTCTCCCGCTTCGCGCCGGATGCCAAAATCATGCTCACTTTCGGGTTCATTCAAGCCGAAACTGATCCTTTGCTGCGCTGCGCCGGCCATCGCCACACTGCACGCATCATCGCGATTCAGCACCTGCGTGCCGCACCCCGTGAATATTCTCCGTTTGGCCGCAGCGTACCCGGCCATACCCGCATAACGATCCAGATGGTCTTCGCTGACATTCAGCACGGTAGCGACATCGGCATTCAGGGAAGAAGTGGTTTCCAGCTGGAAACTGGACAGTTCCAGCACCCATATTTCCGGCTGATTTTTGCCGCGCTGCATCACCACATCCAGCACCGCTGGCGAGATATTGCCCGCTGCGACCGCATCCCTGCCCGCCGTTTTGCACAGCTGTTCCACCATGCTGGTAACGGTCGTCTTGCCGTTCGAACCGGTGATGGCAAGAATCAAAGGTCGCCTGTCCCGTTCGCCCCCTCTCGCCTCCCGGGAGGGGGCTGGGGTGAGGGAAAGGATGCCGGCATCTGCATTGACCTGTTGCGCGAACAGTTCGATGTCGCCCACCACTGGAATGCCGCGCTTCACGGCATCCGCAACATATGGCTCAGACAATGGCACACCGGGGCTGATCGCAATCAGGTCTATGCCGTCGAACAGGGGCGCGGTAAATTCACCGCAAAAAACCTGGTCAGCCCCGACCAGGCTCGCCACTTCGGCCAAACCGGGCGGTGCGTCGCGGCTATCCGCGACACGCAGGTACGCACCGTGCACGCTGAGCCAGCGCACCATGGATAGTCCGGTCTCGCCGAGACCGAGTACCAATACCTGTTTGTTTGAGAAAACGCTCAATTTATTTCCTTAAAATGCTGGTCGTAAACCCTGATTTGTTGGCTTGCAACCCTGCGCCGCTTGCGTTTCACGTCTTGATGCCTATCTCAGCTTCAGCGTCGCCAACCCCAGCAATACCAGCATCATGGTGATGATCCAGAAACGCACCACCACTTGCGTCTCTTTCCAGCCTTTGAGCTCGTAGTGGTGGTGCAGCGGTGCCATGCGAAACACGCGTTTGCCTGTCAATTTGAAAGAAGCCACTTGTATCATCACGGAAACGGCTTCCATCACGAACAAACCGCCCATGATGAACAGCACCAGTTCCTGGCGTACGATCACGGCGACCACGCCGAGTGCAGCGCCCAGCGCCAGCGCGCCGACATCGCCCATAAACACTTCGGCGGGATAGGCGTTGAACCACAGAAATGCCAGCCCCGCCCCCGCCACGCCGCCGCAAAATACCGCCAGCTCTCCTGCGCCGGGAACGTAGGGAATGCCCAGATATTTCGCGAACACGACATTACCCGCCATGTAGGCAAACAAGGCCAGCGCACTGCTCACCATCACCGTGGGCATAATCGCCAGCCCGTCCAGTCCGTCGGTGAGGTTCACCGCGTTGCTGGCGCCGACAATGACGAAATACACCATCGCGATAAAAGTGAAGGCCGTCAGCGGGAACACCCAAAATTTCATGAACGGCACGATGAGTTCGGTATGCGCGGGCAGTGTCGCCGTGTTCCACAGATACCCCCCCACCATCAGGGCGATGATGGACTGCCAGAACATCTTGGCCTTGGCCGACAAGCCCTTGGGATTGCGGTGTACAACTTTGCGATAGTCATCCACCCAGCCGATTACGCCGAAGCCCAGCGTGGTCAACAACACCACCCACACATAAGCGTTGTGCAAGTCGCCCCACAACAAAGTGGTAATGGCGATAGAAGTCAGAATCAGTGCGCCGCCCATCGTCGGCGTACCCGCCTTGACCAGATGCGTTTGCGGCCCGTCCGTGCGCACCGACTGGCCGATTTTGTAGGCAGTCAGCTTGCGTATCATCGCCGGCCCCACCGCGAATGAAATGCCCAGCGCCGTCAGGGTAGCCAGTACGGTACGCAAGGTGATGTAATTGAATACGCTGAAAAAACGTATATCCCCGGCCAGCCATTGTGCGAGTGCGAGTAACATTATTATTCCTTCGGGGTGAGGGATGCGGCAAGCGGCAAGCGTGGCGAACTTGCTCCACCCGCTCCTCCCGACTCACCGCTCACCAGATACTTGACCACGCGTTCCATTTTCATAAAACGCGAACCTTTCACCAGTACGGTGGTACCTGCATCCAGTTGTTTTTCCAGCGCAGCCTGTAACGCTTCAACACTGGCAAAGTGGTGGGCGTTGCTGCCGAATGCCTGCACCGCATTGCGGCTCAAATCGCCCAACGCATAAAGCTGTTCGATGCCCGCCTGACAGGCCGCCCTGCCTATTTCCGCGTGGAAATCGGCGGCGTTTTCACCCAACTCACCCATATCGCCCAGCACCAGCAGCCGCTTACCTTCGGTCTGTGCCAACACGCTGATGGCGGCACGCAGGGAAGCAGGATTGGCGTTATAGGTATCGTCTATGACGGTCGCGCCGTGGCGTGCCGGCTTGCGCTGCAAGCGCCCCGCCACGCCAGCGAAGGCTTCCAGTCCCGCGACGATGCTTTCCAGCGACAGGTTCAACGCGATCGCCGCAGCCGTCGCCGCCAGCGCATTACGCGCGTTATGTTCGCCGGGTACTTGCAAATCTGCCGTAAAGTCTCCCAGCGGGGTCTGCACGTCCAGACGCAATCCCGTTGCGCTTGCCTGCCACACCCCGCTGACATCCGCCTGTTGATTCAGACCGAATTCCAGCAGCGAATTTGCACCCGCCAGCTTGCGCCACAGCGGAGCATGTTCATCATCGGCGTTGATGATCGCGCTGCCGCCATACTGCAAACCGGCAAAAATCTCACCTTTGGCCTGCGCCACCGCCTCTACCGATCCCATGCCTGCGAGGTGCGCACCGCTGGCATTGTTAATCAGCGCGACCTGCGGACGGGCTAACATCGTCAGGTAATCAATTTCGCCGGGATGGTTCATACCCATTTCAATCACGGCGTAACGGTGTTCTGCGTTCAGTTGCAACAGGGTGAGAGGCATCCCGATGTCGTTGTTGAAATTACCCTTGGTCGCCAGCACCGCATCCGTGCTACCCGCCGCCACCCGCAGAATCGCTGCCAGCATTTCCTTGACCGTGGTTTTGCCATTGCTGCCCGTAATCGCCACCAATGAAATAGCGAACTGCGCACGCCAATAGGCAGCCAATTGCCCCAAAGCAAGGCGCGTGTCTTCTACCAGCAGCAAGGGACAGGGCGATGACTCACCGCGATAGCTGTCCGCATTAAGCAGTGCCGCGACTGCGCCGCTTTGTGCTGCCTGGGCGATAAAATCGGCACCATCAAAATGTTCGCCGCGCAATGCGACGTATAAATCACCCTGCACCAGCTTGCGCGTATCGGTAGAAACACCGTCAAAACGCCCTCCGCCAACGCCCGGAATCAGACGTGCGTGCAACGCCCGCGCGGCTTCTGAAAGCAGCATCATGGCATTTCTCCCGCAGTCCGAACATGCTGCTCAGACCATTTATTCAAGGCTTGCAGCGCCGCCGCCACATCACTGAAAGGCTGTTTCACCCCGTTAATCTCCTGATAATCCTCATGCCCCTTGCCCGCCAGCAGCACGGTATCGCCATGCCGCGCAAGCGCAATGGCGTGTGCGATAGCCGCCGCACGATCCACCATAATTTCGTGGTTGTCCGCCACCATGCCGGATGCCACGTCGGCGATAATGCGCTGCGGCTCCTCGCTACGCGGGTTGTCGCTGGTCACGATGCACTGATCGGAAAATTTCTCGGCCACTCGCCCCATCATGGCGCGCTTGCCCTTATCGCGGTCGCCGCCACACCCGAATACGCAGATCAACTTGCCGCCCGACACTGCACTTATTTCCCGCAATGCCAGCAATACTTTTTCCAGCGCGTCCGGCGTGTGCGCATAATCCACGACCACCGCAGGTTGTCCCGGCCTGCCGACCGTTTGCATTCTTCCGGCCACCGGCTGAACGGCGCTCAAGGACTGTATGGCAGCGTGCAGTTCAATATCGCTCACCAGCAACACCGCCAGCGCGCCCAGCAGGTTAACCGCATTGAATCGCCCGACCAGCACGCTGGGCAATTCCGCCCCCCCCCAACTCGAATGGACTTCCAGGCACATTCCCTGACTGCTCATTTCCAGCAACCTGCCATGCACCATGCGCATACCATAACGTTCTGCCAGGTGCCGCGCCTCGTCACTTAACCCATATCCGATCACTTCCACGCGCCTATCCCGCAATTGCAAGGCAAGCTCTGCACCGAACCCGTCATCCAGATTAACCACGGCAAATTTGAGCGTCTGCCATTCAAATAATTTGCGTTTGGCAGACGCATAGTTCTGCATGTTGCCGTGATAATCCAGATGGTCGCGGCTCAAATTGGTGAGCAGCGCCACATCGAAATGCACCCCGTTGACACGCCCCTGCTCCAGCGCATGTGATGACACTTCCATCGCCACGGCCAGCGCGCCCTGTTGCAGGTAATCAGCCAGCAGACCCTGCACCCTGATCGCATCCGGCGTAGTGTTCGCGGTTGCCTGCAAGGCATCGGCGAAGCCGTTGCCCAGCGTGCCGATCAACGCGCATTTTTTGCCCGCATCATCCAGCGCCCGTGCAATCCAGTGACTGATGGAAGTCTTGCCGTTGGTGCCGGTCACGCCCACCATCCACAGCTGCCCGGAAGGGGCACCATAGACCGCATCTGCGAGCCAACCTGCCCTGTCGCGCAAATCGGTCACCGCCAGATTCGGCACGCGCCACTCTGCATTCCAGTCAAAATGCGCCGCTTCCCATATCACCGCGTTCGCGCCCTGCGCAATGGCCTGTGCAATGAATTGGCGACCGTCCGATTTTTCACCCGGATAAGCGACGAAGGTGTCGCCCTGCCTTACTTCACGGCTATCGGTGACCAGGCGTTTTAGCGCTACGCCGAGTTGCCGCATTGTCTCGCTCAATCCCGCTTGCAGGGCTGGGTTCATACATCCTCCCTGCTGTTTTCAGCATCATCGGGCGGCATAATGACGGTATCCAGCGGCGCATCATTCGGCACGTTGAACAAATGCAGGGTTTCATTCATCACCCGGCTGAAAACCGGTGCCGCCACCAGTCCACCGTAATACTCGCCCGTGGGTTCATCTATCATCACCGCGACAATCAGGCGCGGATTGGATGCAGGCGCAAAACCGACAAATGAGGCGACGTAACGGTTGACGTAATGTCGGCCATCTACCTTGTGCGCCGTACCGGTTTTGCCGGCCACGCGATACCCTGCCACCTGAGCATGCGTTGCCGTGCCACCGGGCAATACCACCGATTCCAGCATGGCGCGCATTTCTGCCGCCGTCTTGCTGGAGAAAACCCGCTTGCCGATGGCCGGGGTGTCCAACTTGAGCAACGAGACAGGCTTGATCTCACCCTCGTTGGTAAACACGGTGTAGGCGCGCGTCAGTTGCAGCAGATTGACCGCGATGCCGTTGCCAAATGCCATGTTGGCCTGCTCGATGGGTTTCCAGTTGTCGGCAGCACGCAACAGACCCACCGCTTCACCGGGAAAGTTGCTGCCGGTATGCGCACCGAACCCGGCATCCGAAAAACTTTGCCATAACACTTTGGGCTCCAGCGACAACGCAATCTTGGCCGCACCGACATTACTGGAATGCTGGATCACCTGCGCCACCGTCAGCACCGGAAAAGCATGGGTATCGTGTATTTTCCTGTTACCCACGGTGAATACACCATTTTCGGTATTGATCACCGTATCGGGTTTAACTTTGCCTTGGTCCAGCCCCGTGGCAACACTAAAGGGTTTCATGGTGGAGCCAGGCTCGAACACATCCGCCACAGCACGATTGCGCATCGCTTGCGGATTGAGCCGTCCACGGTTATTGGGATTAAAACTGGGATAATTTGCCAGCGCCAGCACCTCACCGCTCTTCGCATCCAGCACCACAATCGCCCCCGCCTTGGCACGATGTTGTTGCACGGCCCGCTTCAATTCGCGATAAGCCAAATGCTGCACCTGCAAATCCATGCTCAAGGCAACATCGCCGCCCGGCTTCGGCGGCAGCATCGCCCCTGCGTCTTCGACCATATGGCCACGCCGGTCCTTGATCACGCGCTGACTGCCCGGTTTGCCTGCCAACTGGCTTTGCAGCACCAGCTCCAGCCCTTCCTGACCGTTGTCATCCTGCCCGGTGAACCCCAGCATCTGCGCGATTTCTTCACCCGCCGGGTAGTAACGCCGATATTCACGCTGCAAGGAAATACCCGGCAGATTCAGCCCCATCACCTCCGCCGCCTGATCGGGCGGAAGCTGGCGCTTCAAATAAACGAAATCACGCGTGCTGTTCGCCAGCCGATCCCGCACCTCGCTTAACGGCATAGCCAACGCCTGCGACAACTGCGCAAGCTGCTGATCCGTCATCTTGGCATCCTTGGAGGAGCCAATTTTAATATCCGACGGAATCGCCCAAACCGACTCGACTGGCGTGCTAACAGCCAACGGCTCGCCATTGCGATCCGTCATCATGCCGCGATGCGCGCTAACCTCAATCACCCGGCTATAACGCTGATTGCCTTTTTCCTGCAAAAATTCGTCGTGTATGCCTTGTAAATAAACCGCCCGAACAATCAAGCCAACCAGACACAACAAAATCAACCCGAACAGCAAGGCCGCACGCCATCCCGGCAATCTCGCCGCGACTTTGTCTGTTGTACCGTTCATGTAATTCATGGTTGCCCTGTCCTGACCTTAGGCTCAATGCGTATAAACCTGACTTGCTGTTTCTGCGGCAGGGTCATTTGCAAATGCTGCGTCGCAATGCTCTCCACCCTTGCCGGAGCAGCCCAGGTGCTTTGTTCCAGCTGCAACTGTCCCCACTCGACTTCCATCTGGCGGGAATGCTCTTTTTCCTGCTGCATGGCAATGAACAGTTTGCGCGCCTTGTGTTGCGAGGAAACCACGCTCAACGCACCCGACACGACCAGCACCAGCAACAGCACATTCCATAAACCGCTATGCCGCATCACTGCGCTCCGCCACCCGCATCACTGCGCTGCGCGCGCGCGGATTAAGCTGCAGTTCGGTTTTACCCGCACGCACCGCCTTACCTACGCCGCGCAATTTTCCTTGCGGCACTTCGCTGGCGCGTATCGGCACATTGCGCGGCAATTTGTCTGCTTCGACCATATCGCGCACGAAATGCTTGACCATACGATCCTCCAGCGAATGAAAACTGATCACCACCAAACGCCCCCCCTGTTTCAACCGCGCGACGCACGTCGGTAAAACCCGCTCAAGCTCTTCGAGTTCCCGATTGATATAAATCCGTATAGCCTGAAAGGTGCGCGTGGCAGGATTTTTTCCTCGTTCACGGGTACGCACCGCTTTGCCAACCAGCTCGACAAGTTGCCCCGTGGTCTCGATGGGCTGCGTTTCCCGCGCCGCAACAAGCGATCTTGCAATCTGCCCAGCAAACCGTTCTTCGCCGTAATCATGTATCACCTCCGCCAACAAACTTTCTTCCGCCGTTGCCAACCACTGCGCGGCAGTCATGCCTTGGCTCGTGTCCATACGCATATCCAGCGGCGCATCGAACCTGAAACTAAAGCCCCGTTCCGCCTCGTCCAGTTGCGGCGAGGACACCCCCAAATCGAGTAAAATGCCGTCCACCTGCGCAATGCCCAACTCATCCAACACCTCAGACAGATGCGCAAAACCGCTATGCACCAACTGAAAACGCGTGTCATTCCACTGTTTTGCCATCTGGCGACCACAGGCAATCGCCGCCATGTCCTTATCCAGAGCGATCAACCTGCCCGATGCACCCAATCGCCGCAGAATCAAGGCACTATGACCACCCCGGCCAAACGTGCAGTCCACATAGATTCCATCCGGTTTGATGGCGAGCGCTTCAACCGCTTCGACCAGCAAAACAGTGGTGTGCGTCAGCCCCTCGCTCACAGCGAAAAGCCTTGCAGCTCGGGCGGCAATTCACCACTCATAAATGACAGCGCAGCATCCTTTTGGGCTTGCCACTTCGCCTCGTCCCACACCTCAAATTTATGCCCCTGCCCGACCAGCATCACGCGCTTGTCCAGCGTGGCGTAGCTGCGCAGAGCCGGAGAAACCAGCACGCGTCCCGCGTTATCCATCGCCACATCCTCCGCATAGCCGACCAGCAAACGCTGCAAGGCGCGCATCTTCGGGTTGAACGCGGACAACTTGAGCAGGTTGTCGCGTATCGGTTCCCAGGCTGGCTGCGGGTAGAGCAACAGACAACCATCCGCATCGGCAGTCAGCACCATGCTACCCGCGCAGGTCTCCAGCAGCTCGTCACGATACTTTGCCGGTATCGCGAGCCTGCCCTTCCCATCCAGATTAAGTTGCGCCGCGCCTTGAAACATTTTTCCCCCACAATTACCCACTTATTACCACTTAAACCCACTATATTGAAAAAATAACCTCAGGTCAAGCGAAAAACAGATTTTTTCTTTATAAGACAATGAGTTAGCACATAAAAAACAAATATGCTTATAAAGCAATGCATTGCGAAATTAAGCTAAAGTTGTTTGTAATACGAAAGGGAATTTTTTGGGCAGATTGACCCGATTTGACTTTGCGATGAGGCAGTGAGGGGAGAGAACCGAATATTGCCAGAATTTCTGATGTTCGATAGCGGGGGTGAAGCTGGCCGATAAGCCGGGTTCTGTCGTGGACAGTCATTCCTCTAGGCGT
>JAVHSF010000117.1:0-1345 GCA_036172035.1 Gallionella sp.
GCAGCGGACTCTTAATCCGTTTGTCGCAAGTTCGATCCTCGCACGACCCACCAATAAATAAAAGCCTTGCAGTGATGCAGGGCTTTTTAATTTTCTGCCCACCGTAGCCAAATCGTAACCAATCACAACAGTATAGTGAAACCCTCCGTCAAGACAAAAAAACATCTAGTTTAAGCTGGTCTGCCCGTCCTTCTCGCAACTGCTTGGCGTTGCCCCATTTTTGCTAAATTTGTCGACTATTCTTGCACCACCGCAGATGGACGAGGCGTACACCGCTGCCGATGTGCGATTGCATAATGACTGGCGTGGGCGTTCTTCGTTGTAAAACACAAATTATTCCGTTCGTCCGAGCATCAGCTCCTCCGTGTTACGGTAACCCTTCAAATACACATCTTCATACTTGACGCTACGCCATAGCCGCTCAACGAAGATGTTGTCCAGCACTCGGGCACGTCCATCCATTATTTACAGCAGTTTACGGACTTAATCTGTTAGTGTTGGAAAGTAACTTAGTGTCTTGTCCTTAAACGATAGTGGCTAGTTCAACGGCTACATCAATATTTTGGACTTGACCATCTTGTTGTTGTGGGTGCGGGCGGCTGGTATTCGGCCTCGATGTCATGCCAGCAAGCCCCAATATCCCCATCAGTCTCTGCACTCGCTTGCGGTTGACCTTGTGCCCCAAACGACGCAGGTATTGCTTAATCTTGCGGCTGCCGTAAAACGGATGCCGCGTGTATTCCGCGTCAATCAATACCAACAACATCACTTCTTACTCGTTCGGTTTTGCTGCCCTCTGCGGCGCATAGACCGTGGAGCGGTTGACTCCTGCCAGTTCGCATTGACGGGTAAACGCCAGAGGTTCGGTGGGGCAGCCCCATTGTTTACGATCTGCTACTGGCGGGTCCCAGACTTTTTTCTCATTCAGCAACTTGGCAGCACCATCGCCTTAGTTGCGTGGGAAGCCCCTTGCGGGCTTGAGCCAGTGCAGTTCCATCTTTAGTCGCACAATCTCAGAATACAGTCGCTCTGCACTGGCGGAGGGATCGATTGATTTTGGTCTTCGCTTGCCATCAAATAAAACTGGATGCGTCTTCTTGCAGCAACTTCTTCCACATACCAACTTGCGTCGGATGTACACCAAATTCTTGGGCGATTTGATTCACCGTTTTAACGCCTCGGATTGCTTCAAGTGTGACCTGAGCCTTGAACTCGTCCGTAAAATTCTTGCGTTTCGTTTCGCTCATTATCACGCTCCTCAATTACAGCAGGTTACCACCTTAATTTATTGTCTGAAAATCGAGGGGCACTATAGTTACTCAGGCTCGGGTATGAGTTCTCGGAG
>JAVHSF010000118.1:0-1337 GCA_036172035.1 Gallionella sp.
TTAAATCCGCTTGGCCAGTTCCGCCGCTTTGCCGATGTAGCTGGCGGGCGACAGTTGCAACAGGCGCTGTTTTTCATCAGCCGGAATCGCCAGCGTTTCAATGAAGGTGGCCAGCGATGCGCGGTTGATACCACTCTGGCCGCGCGTCAGTTCCTTGAGTTTGTCGTAGGCGTTCTCTATTTGATAGCGGCGCATCACGGTCTGAATCGGTTCGGCCATCACTTCCCAGCTTGCATCCAGATCGGCGGCGACGCGCAGTTCGTTGACTTCCAGCTTGTTCAGGCCTTTCAGGCAGGATTCGTAAGCCAGCAGCGTATGGCCCAGCGCCACGCCCATGTTGCGCAGCACGGTGGAGTCGGTCAAATCGCGTTGCCAGCGCGAGATGGGGAGCTTCTCGGACAGGTGGCGCAGTAGCGCGTTAGCCATGCC
Organism: Gallionella sp.; assembly: GCA_036172035.1. Taxonomy (GTDB): domain Bacteria; phylum Pseudomonadota; class Gammaproteobacteria; order Burkholderiales; family Gallionellaceae; genus Gallionella. Next base: position 430 of record JAVHSF010000118.1, read on the forward strand.
TAGATTCCCTTCGGCATTCTCGAAGTCAATCGGGTTGACCTTGTGCGGCATGGTCGAAGAACCGACTTCGCCCTTGATGACTTTTTGCTTGAAGAAGCCCAGCGAGATATAGCCCCAGATGTCGCGGTTGAGGTCAATCAAAATGGTGTTGATGCGCGCGAACGCGTCAAACAGTTCCGCCATGTAATCGTGCGGTTCGATCTGGATGGTGTAGGGGTTGAAGGTGAGGCCGCGCGCGGTGACGAACTGCTGCGCGAAGGTTTCCCAGTCCACCTCTGGATAAGCCGCCAGATGGGCGTTGTAGTTGCCGACCGCGCCGTTTATTTTTCCAAGAATTTCAACCGATTCAAGACGTTGCATCGCGCGTTGCAGCCGATATACCACGTTGGCCATTTCCTTGCCCAGCGTGCTGGGGGTGGCGGTCTGGCCGTGAGTGCGGCACAGCATCGGCATGTCGGCCAGTTGGTGCGCCAGCTCGGTCAGGCGCGCAACGATGAGTTTTAACGCGGGCAGCATCACCCCTTCACGACCATTTTTTAGCATCAAGGCGTGCGAGAGGTTGTTGATGTCTTCGGAGGTGCAGGCGAAGTGGATGAATTCCAGCGAGCTGGCCGTTTCCGGGTTGCTTGCCAGTTGCTCGCGCAGCCAGTATTCGATGGCTTTTACGTCGTGGTTGGTGGTGCGCTCGATCTGTTTGATGGCCTGGGCATCGGCTTCCGAGAAATTTGCGCTCAGCGCGTCCAGTTCGGCTATGGTCGCTGCGGAGAACGGGCCGACTTCCGGGATGTCGGCTTGGGCGGCCAGCGCCTTGAGCCATTCGATCTCGATGTGGACGCGGTAGCGGATCAGGCCGAATTCGCTGAAATGGCCGCGCAATGCGTCAACTTTGCCGTGATAGCGGCCATCCA
>JAVHSF010000119.1:0-1335 GCA_036172035.1 Gallionella sp.
CCATTCGGGCAAACGCCGCGCGCGACGGGCGGCAGATTACTTTCCAGTTTGGAGTAATGAAAGGTATGACCGCGCAGTGTGCCTTGCGCGAGTTCCACACTTTGTAAGGCGAGTGCCGTCAGGCGTGGCTGCATCACGGCTGTGCCATCCAATAGCCCCAGTAATTTCGCCGATTCGCCTTGGCTGTCGGTTAACGTTCGCAAGGCGTACAACAGGCCGCCGCATTCCGCCAGGATAGGCTTTCCTGCCGCGTGATGAGCGCGCAGGGCGGACATCAGCGCAGTGTTGTCCGCCAGTTTTTGCAGATGCAATTCAGGATAACCGCCGGGCAGATACACGCTATCGCAATCGGGTAAAAGCTCATCGTTGAGTGGCGAAAAGAAACACAGTTCAGCACCCATATCGCGTAATACATCGAGATTCGCCTGATATAAAAACGAGAACGCGGCATCGCGTGCCACAGCGATTTTCACACCGTGTAATTCACGTTTCAATATGGGTAATTGCGCAGGCGAAAAGCCCACCCCAGGCGGCAATTCTGTCACGCCGTGTTGCGCCCAAAGCGCTGCTGCCTCGGCGATGCGCGCCTCGATGTCGGATAACTCGGCAGCTTGCAATAAACCGAGATGACGTTCGGGCAAAGTGATGCCTGTGGCGCGTGGCAATGCACCGCAAAATTTCAAATCGTCGGGTAAATGTTCGGTCAGCATCTCGGCATGACGCGTACTGGCAACACGATTCGCCAGCACGCCGAAAAAAGGCAAGTCGCTATCCAGTCGCGCCAGCCCTACCGCCAGTGCGGCAAAGGTTTGTGCCATGGCACTCGCATCAATTACCGCCAGAATCGGCACGCCAAATTGCTTGGCGAGATCGGCACTGGAGGGTTTGCCATCGAACAAGCCCATCACGCCTTCGATCAAAATCAAATCCGCCTCGCCCGCTGCCTGATACAGACGCGCGCGGCATTCTGCCACGCTGCCCATCCATAAATCGAGTTGATAAACCGCCTGAGCAGAGGCTGTTGCCAAGATGGTCGGGTCAATGAAATCAGGCCCCGTTTTGAACACACGGACGCGCCTACCTTGCCCACGATGGTAGGCTGCGATGGCAGCAGTGACGGTAGTTTTGCCTTGATTGGACGCAGGCGCGCTGATAAATAAGGCGGGGCAATAACGCATTACAGGTCTATGCCGGGTTGCGCTTTGATGCCCGCGCGATAGGCGTGTTTGACATCGGCAATTACGCTGACCGTGTCGGCGATTTCCAGCAGGCAGTCAGGCGCGGCGCGACCGGTAATCACCACGTGTTGCATGGCGGGACGGGCAATCAGATCGG
>JAVHSF010000120.1:0-1332 GCA_036172035.1 Gallionella sp.
CCCAACATCCGCATCGGCTATCTGGCACAGGAACCGCAATTGAATCCCGACCATACTGTGCGTCAGGAAGTGGAAGAGGCGCTGGGCGAAGTGATGCAGGCGCAAGCCAGGCTGGATGCCGTGTATGCCGCCTACGCCGAGGAAGATGCGGATTTCGACGCGCTCGCCGCCGAGCAAGCGCGCCTGGAAAATATCATCGCCGCCGCTGGTGCGGGTTCTGAACAGATGATGGAAATTGCCGCCGATGCGTTGCGTTTACCGGATTGGGATGCGGTCATCAAGAATCTGTCCGGCGGCGAAAAGCGTCGCGTGGCGCTGTGCAAGCTGTTGCTGGAAAAGCCCGACATGCTGCTGCTGGACGAACCGACCAACCATCTGGATGCCGAATCCGTCGAATGGCTGGAACAATTTTTGGTGCGTTTCCCCGGCACGGTAGTCGCCGTCACCCATGACCGCTACTTTTTGGACAACGCCGCCGAGTGGATACTCGAACTGGATCGCGGCCACGGCATCCCCTGGAAGGGCAATTATTCCTCCTGGCTGGAACAGAAGGGCGCGCGACTGGAGAATGAGAACAAACAGTTGGACGCGCACACCAAGGCAATGAAGCAGGAACTGGAATGGGTGCGGCAAAATGCCCGAGGGCGGCAGGCCAAATCCAAGGCGCGTATCGCCCGTTTTGAGGAACTCAATTCGCAGGAACACCAGAAACGCAACGAGACACAGGAAATATTCATTCCCGTGGGCGAACGTCTGGGTAACGAAGTGATTGAATTTAAGAACGTTTCCAAAGCATATGGCGACCGCCTGCTGATAGACGACTTAAGTTTCAAGATTCCGGCGGGCGCGATAGTCGGTATCATCGGTCCCAACGGCGCGGGTAAATCCACGCTGTTCCGCATGATTGCAGGCCAAGAACAGCCAGACAGCGGCACGGTCAACATCGGACAGACCGTCAAAATCGCCCACGTGGATCAGGCGCGCGATTCGCTGGACAACAGCAAGACCGTGTTCGATGCCATCTCAGGCGGCAATGAAATCCTCACCGTAGGCAAATACGAAACCCCGGCGCGCGCTTACATCGGGCGTTTCAACTTCAAGGGTGGCGATCAGGGAAAACTGGTCGGACAACTCTCCGGCGGTGAGCGCGGACGCCTGCATCTGGCGCAGACTCTCATCTCCGGCGGCAACGTGTTGCTGCTCGATGAACCGACCAACGACCTCGACGTGGAGACCCTGCGCGCGCTGGAAGATGCGCTGCTCGAATTCGCCGGCTGCGTCGCCGTCATTTCCCACGACCGCTGGTTTCTCGATCGCATCGCCACCCACATC
>JAVHSF010000121.1:0-6202 GCA_036172035.1 Gallionella sp.
TAGCCGATGGCGCGATAGGGCGCGAGTATTTTCCGTGCGGCGGCGGCAGCATCAACCAGGTCGCACTTGTTCAACACGATCAGCGCGCTTAGATTTTGCTCGAAGGCGGCGATCAGGCAGCGCGTCACGACCTCGTCGCTGAAGGACGGTTCGGCGGCGACCACGACGATGATCTGGCTGACATTGGCTGCGATGAGTTTGGCGCGGTAGGCATCCGAGCGGTGCAACAAAGACGTGCGCGGGGCGATGCGTTCGATCACGCCCTGGTTGTCGCCGGTGTGTTTGACTTCGACCGCATCACCGCACACCGCCTCGCTTTTCTTGCCGCGCGTCAAACAGGGCAGCAGGCTGCCATCGGCCAGACGCACCAGATACTGGCGACCGAACGCGGCGGCGATGCGCCCGGATGAGATAAAGTGCGCCTCGCGATTCGTCTGCTCATGCGCCTCCCGGGAGAGAGCCGGGGGGAGGGCGGTGGACACGGCTGGTTTTGGCATTAAAGCCTGAACAATGCGTCAACTTTCGCGGCGCAGATGAAATCGTTTTCGGAAAGGCCGCCGATGGCATGGGTGCTGTAGGTCACGCGGCAACTGTTATAGCTGACCGCAAGGTCGGGATGGTGGTCTTCGCGGTGCGTCATCCAGGCTACGGCATTGACGAAGGCGATGGTCTGATAATAGTTTTTGAAGGTATAGGACTTGCTGATGGTTTGCTCCTGCTGTTGCCAGCCGGGCAGTCGTTCCAGCAAGGCGTTGATTTCGGCTTGCGCCAGCGGCGGCACACCGCCCTCGCAGGGTTTGCATTGCTTGTTGGTCAGGTCGCAGATGTTTTCCATGATGCCTCCTATTGCAGCTTGTAATAGCGGTTGAGATACGCGGCCAGATGCTGTTCTTCCTGCGCCGTCAGGTGCGCGCCGAGATTGCCGCTGCAAAATTTGATTTGTTCGATCAGCTCGCCGGCATCCCGCACCTTGCGGTCTGCGCGGGTGAAGATGGCACTGCCATCGCCGCCCAGCATCGCCGCGTGGCAACGGTTGCACTTGTATTGGTTGAACAATTTTTCTCCCGCCTGCGGGTTGCCAGCGGGGAAAGGGTTGGCGCTGGTGGCGCTGGCGGCGCACAGCAAAATCAGGGCAGTAATCAGTTTCATCGTGTCCTCGTTAAAGTGAGCATCGTGTAGCGATTCATGTCCGTCAAAGTGCTTGAAGGTTGGCGATGCGCACTGCGGCGGGCGGGTGGGAATCGTAAAATTTCGAGTACAGTGGGTCGGGTGTCAGGGTGGCGGCATTGTCCTGATACATCTTCACCAGCGCGTTCACCAGATCGTCCGAATGGGTCTGTTGCGCGGCATAGACATCCGCCTCGAACTCGTGTTTGCGCGAATACGCCGCCATGACGGGACTCAAGGGGAAGCTGAAAACGGGCATCACCATAAAGAACAGCAGTAGCGCCAGCGCGGTGCTGGGCGTGTTGACCCCCAGCCCCTGATAGAACCAGCCGGTTTGCATCAGTACGCCCAGCAACCACAGGAATCCGAGGCTAAGCGCAAAGGTCAGCGCGATGCGTTTTGCGACATGGCGGCGCTTGAAGTGACCGAGTTCGTGCGCCAGCACCGCCTCGATTTCGTTAATGTTCAGGCGTTCCAGCAGGGTGTCGAAAAACACGATGCGGCGGGTCTTGCCGAAGCCGGTGAAATAGGCGTTGCCGTGCGCGCTGCGGCGGCTGCCATCCATGACGAACAGACCGCTGGCGGTGAACCCGCAACGGGCTAACAAGGCCTCGATGCGCGCTTTCATCGTTTCGTCCTGCAACGGCGTGAAGTGGTTGAACAGCGGCGCGATTAAAGTCGGATATATGAATAAAATCAAAATGTTGAATGTTACCCACGCGCCCCATACATACAGCCACCAATATTCGCCCATGCGTTCCATCAGCCACAGCACGCCGAACAGCAGCGGCAGTCCGAGTATGGCACCGACCAGCAGCCCTTTGAGCATGTCCAGCAGATAGAGCTTCAGCGTTATATGGTTGAAGCCGAAACGCGCCTCGATGACAAAGGTGCGATACAGATTGAACGGCGCTTCGAGCAGCGACGAGATGACCAGCACCGTCACCAGCGTGGCGACCCCTTGCGTGAGGGGGGAGTCGAAGTTGCCCCGAAACTGGTCGGCCACCCACTGGATGCCGCCCGCCAGCGTGAAAGCCAGCAACAGCGCGGCATCGAAGACAATGCCCAGCATGGCGAAACGCGTCTTGGCGGTGGTGTAATCCGCCGCTTTCTGGTGGTCGCTCAACGGGATTTGTTCCTGGAAAGCCAGGGGGACGGCGGCGCGATGTGCGGCGACATGCGCCAGATGGCGGCGTGCCAGCCAGAGTTTGGCGAGGGAGCCGAGCGCGAGTGTTGCGACGAAGATGAGGGTGAAATGCGTGGCTGTCATGCGGGTCTTAATGTTTTGGTGGTGGTCGGAAGTGTGGTTGTGACACAATGCGCATCTTATCGTTCATGGAGCAGCGCGCGAATTATGGCACAAAATGAAAATTACCTCGTCTGGATAGACATGGAAATGACCGGGCTGAACCCCGATACCGACCGTATCATCGAGGTTGCCATCGTCATTACCGACAATAATCTGGAAACCGTCGCCGAAGCGCCGGTGCTGGTGGTGCATCAATCCGACGAGATTATGGACGGCATGGATGCGTGGAATAAATCCACTCACGGCAAGTCCGGCCTGATCGAACGGGTCAAGGCATCCACGCTGGACGAAGCAGCGGTGGAGGAGCAGATGCTGGCTTTTCTCAAGGAGTATGTCACGCCGCGCACTTCGCCGATGTGCGGCAATTCGATCTGCCAGGACAGGCGCTTCATGGCGCGCACCATGCCCAAATTTGAAGATTACTTCCATTACCGCAATCTGGATGTCAGTACCCTCAAGGAACTCGCCAAACGCTGGAAACCCGACATGGCGAAAGGCGTTAAGAAGCACGGCAAGCACGAGGCGCTGGCCGACATCTACGAATCCATCGCCGAAATGAGGCATTACCGCGAGCATTTCATCAAGTTGTAACAGCGATCGTCCCGGCTCGCTGCAAACCAAGGAGGCTGTCATGTACCAACGTATTCTGGTTCCGATTGATGGTAGCGAGACTTCCGCCAGGGCGCTGCAAGAGGCGCTCAAGCTGGTGGCGGGGCTGCCTGCACAGCTGTTGCTGGTGCATGTGGTCGAAGACTTGCAGTTTCTCGATGCTGAGGGCTATGTGAATTATGCGGAACTGCGTGAACTGACCAGACAGGTCGGCGAACGCGAATTGTCCCGCGCTAAAGAAAATGTCAGACAGGCTGATATTGCCGTTGAGACTGCGCTGCTGGATGCCAATGGCGAACGCATCGCCAGCGTCATCAATGCCGAGGCAACCCGCTGGAAGGCCGAGTTGATCGTGATTGGCACGCATGGCCGTTCAGGTTTCAGTCACTTGTTGTTCGGCAGCGTGGCCGAAGGGGTGGTGCGTGGTTCGCCGATTCCGGTGCTGCTGGTGCGTGGCGCATAAACCCGCAGGCAGCGCCGGGTGACAGGCTGCCAGGTTAAACCCTGCCGTAAAGTGCCAGGGTTTTGATTCTGGCCAGCGCATGATCCACTATCGGTGCGGGGTAGTCCCGTCCGATTACGATGCCGCAATGTTGTTGTTCGCCCGCAGACATCCGCGACGGGGCGTGTAGCCATTTAATCGGGCAGTTGGCGAGTTCCGGCAGGTAGCGGCGAATAAATTTCCCCTGGACATCGAATTTTTCGGATTGGCTGGTGGGATTGAAAATGCGAAACCACGGCTGTGCGTCGCAGCCGGTCGAAGCTGCCCATTGCCAGCCGCCGTTGTTGGCGGCCAGATCAAAATCCAGCAGATGTTGCGCAAAATAGCGTTCGCCCCAGCGCCAGTCCACGTGCAAATCCTTCACCAGAAAAGAGGCTGTCACCATGCGCAGGCGATTGTGCATATAACCCGTTTGATTGAGTTGGCGCATCGCGGCATCAATCAACGGGAAGCCGGTGCGCCCTTCGCACCAGGCGGAAAATTTGACCGGGTCATCCGCGAAGGCGAGCGTGTTGAAAGGCGGCTTGAACGCTTGCCCCTCAGCCAACTGCGGATGGTGGTGCAATAACATCTGGTAAAACTCACGCCAGATTAGTTCCGATAGCCAGGTTTCTGCGCCTGCGCCGCCCAGATTGTGCGCGTAGGCCGCCAGGCGGCGGATCGAAATCGTGCCGAAACGCAAATGTGTGGAAAGGTAGGACACGCCTTTTATCGCAGGAAAATCGCGCGTTTCACGATATTGCGCGATACGTCGGGTGAAGTCGTCAAATAGTTGCGCCGCACCCGATTCGCCCGTGGGCAGGGCTTGCGTGTTGAGCTTGCCCGGCGCAAAACCCAATGATTCCAGTGTCGGCAGGGCGGTGAGGGCGCACTGTGCAAGGGCTGCGAAATAGCGTTCGGTGGGATAGCTGCCCAGATAAAAAGCGGACAGTTTCTTCAGCCAGGCATTCTTGTACGGGGTGAACACGCCGTAGGGCTTGCCCGAACCATTGAGAATTTCCGACTGCTCGAAAATCACCTGATCCTTGAAATGGTGCAAGGCGATGTCTGTGTGTGCCAATTCCTCCGCCACCGCCGCATCGCGTCGCACTGCTTCCGGCTCGTAATCGTGGTTGCAATAAACCGCCTCAGCCCCCAGTGCGTTCGCCAGCCGTGGAATCACTTCAACCGGCTTGCCGTGCAGCACTTGCAAGCCGCTGCCCAGTTGCTGCAAGCGCGCATTGAGTTCGGCCAAACCGTGCCAGATGAATTCCACGCGACGGTCTTGCCGGTCACTCAGTTGCCCCAGAAGCTCCGTGTCAAACACGAAAACACACTGCACCGAGCGGCTGTTTTTGAGTGCGTGATAGAGCGCCGCATGGTCGTTTAGACGCAAGTCCCGGCGCAACCAGCAGAGCGTTTTTTGATATTTTGGCATGGGCTTGGAGTGGGGAATAAATGGATTTTTCCGTTCGGAGAGCAGGAATCAAGGGTGGCAGACTCGATTGATCCGACCATTACCTGCTCGAACATAACAGGCCAGGCGATTACTGCTTCGCGCCCATCGCCAGCGCACGCAAGCGGCTTTGTTCCAGTTCGGCAGTATCGGGTTCGATTAGCCAGCCTTGCAGGTTGTCCATCACCAGATCGGTGAGTGCGTGCAGCCATTCATCGTTGCCGTTCAGGCAGGGGATGTAGTGGTATTCGCCACCGCCCGCCTGCATGAAGTCCTCTTTTCCTTCCATTGCAATCTCTTCCAGCGTTTCCAGACAATCTGCGACAAAGCCGGGGCAGACCACGTCCACGCGGCGGGTTTTCTGTTTGCCCAGTTCCTTGAGCGTGGCGGTGGTGTAGGGCTTGATCCATTCGGCACGACCGAAACGCGACTGGAAGCTGACGGTGTATTGATCCCGTTGCAGACCCAGCGCTTCCGCCAGTAAACGCCCGGTCTTGTGGCATTCGCAGTGGTAGGGGTCGCCCTTGTCCAGCGTGTAGCGTGGTACGCCGTGGAAACTCATCAGCAGCTTTTCGGGGCGGCCATTTTTTACCCAGTAGGCGTTGATGTTGGCGGCCAGCGCGCGGATGTAGCCTGCGTTGTCGTGGAAGTTGCGGATAGTGCGGATGGCGGGTTGGTTGCGCGTCTGCTGCAACGTGGCAAACACCTGATCGAAAACGGGTGCGGTGGAGCTGGCGGCGTATTGCGGGAACAGCGGCACGACCAGAATGCGCTGGCAATTTTGTTCCTTCAGGCGGCGCAGTGCGTCGGGGATGGACGGTTTGCCGTAGCTCATGGCGAAATCCACCAGCAACGGGGCGCGGCTGCGTTCGCCCAAAAAGCCGCGCAGCTTTTTGCTTTGCAGCTCGGTATAGACGCGCAGCGGCGAACCTTCCGGCAGCCAGACGCTGGCATATTTTGCGGCGGATTGCTTCGGGCGCACGTTGAGGATGATGCCGTTCAGGATCAGCCACCACACGGCCTTGGGGATTTCCACCACGCGCGGGTCGCCGAGGAATTGCTTGAGGTAAGGGCGCACGGCTTGCGCGGTGGGGGCATCCGGCGTGCCGAGATTGACCAGCAGAATGCCGGTCTTGGCGGCTGTGCCGTGAGGGTGTGCGGGTTCAGTCAGGTAGGTCAT
>JAVHSF010000122.1:0-6137 GCA_036172035.1 Gallionella sp.
CGAATGGCTAGTGGTTTCATCAACGACAAAATCGAATAAATCAGCGCGTCCTTAAGTCAGACAAACTCCTGGGAGAGTAAGTTATCTTTGACAAGGTTGGCTTCCCAAGAGCGTAGGCATATGCACCTGGGAAGTTCCGCTCAGTAAGGTGGGCTGGATTGCACGGATAAACCCAATCAGCAAGTCGCGTCGTTTTACACGCCTTGCTTCAAGCTGGCCGAGATGAATTCGTCCAGGTCGCCGTCCAGCATCCCCTGGGTGTTGCCGACCTCGTAGTTGGTGCGCAGATCCTTGATGCGCGACTGATCCAGCACATATGAACGGATCTGATGTCCCCAGCCGATGTCGGATTTGCCGTCTTCCAGCACCTGTTTTTCTTCGTTGCGTTTGCGCAATTCCTCTTCATACAGCCGCGATTTCAGCATCGCCATCGCTTCGGCGCGGTTGCGGTGTTGCGAGCGGTCGCTTTGGCATTGCACCACGATATTGGTCGGAATGTGGGTGATGCGCACTGCCGAATCGGTCTTGTTAATGTGCTGTCCGCCCGCGCCAGAAGCGCGATAGGTGTCCACGCGCAAGTCGGCGGGATTGATGTCCACTTCTATGGAATCGTCCACTTCGGGATAGACAAATACGCTGGAAAAAGAGGTGTGGCGGCGGTTGCCCGAATCGAACGGCGATTTGCGCACCAGCCTGTGTACGCCAGTTTCGGTGCGCAGCAGGCCGTAGGCGTATTCGCCGCTGACCTTGAGCGATGCGCCTTTGATGCCCGCGACTTCGCCGTCGGATTGCTCCAGAATCTCCACCTGAAACCCCTTGCGCTCGCAGTAGCGCAGATACATGCGCAGCAGCATGGCAGCCCAGTCCTGCGCCTCGGTGCCGCCCGAACCCGATTGAATGTCTACGAAGCAGTTGTTCGGATCCATCGGGTGGGAGAACATGCGCATGAATTCCAGCTTGGCGACACGCTGTTCGATGTCCCCAACATCGGCAGCCGTGCTGCGCAAGGTTTCGTCGTCCCCCTCCGCCTGCGCCATTGCAAACAGTTCGGTCGCGTCATCCAGGTCTTGCTGGATTTTGCCCAGACCCAGTACCACGTTTTCCAGCATTTTGCGTTCGCGCCCTAATTCCTGTGCGCGCTTGGCATCGTTCCAGATGGCGGGGTCTTCGGCGAGTTCGCTGACTTCGGTTAAGCGTTCCCGCTTGGTATCGTAGTCAAAGATACCTCCGTAATTCGGCGCTGCGTAAAGCCAAATCCTGAAGTTGATTGTTGATTGAATTGATTTGTTCGACTTCCATGATTTTATCCTGAGCTTGGCGAAGTGGTTAGGTGCGTGCTGAAAAGGGCGCGATTATAACGCAAACCAGCCCAGCAAAATGCCGCAGGCGATGGCTGCAAAACCGCTGACCACGCATTTGGCGAGTTCGCGCCCGCCGATGAAATACACCATGCCAAATTTGAAGATGAGGTTGGATATAAAAGCAATCGCGATTGCGGTCACGGTCTGATGTTCAGTTAATTGACCGAGCTTGAACAGGCGCAGGCTGGACAGGGTAATGGCATCTACATCGGTCAGCCCGGACAGCAGCGCGACCATGTATAGCCCCTGGCTGCCCGCAATATCTTTCATCCACGCGGTCATCAGCAACACCACGACATATAGCAAGCCAAAGCTCAGCGCGGAGTGTAACTCGGCTGGGTTTGTGGTGGCCGGAATCTGCAAATCGGTGGTGTCGCGCATTTTGCGCCGGTTGTACAGCACGACGATCAGGCCGAGTAGCAGCCCGCCGGACAGCACGTGAAACAGGCCGGGCAGTGTGCCGTAAGCCAACACCGCGCTGACCGCCATCAGGCGGACGATGACGACGATGCTGGCAATGACGATCACCGAGGCGGCAAGGTTCAACATGACAGGGTTGTTTTTGCCGTGTTTCGCGTAAATCATCGTGGTGGCGGTGCTGGAAGCCAGTCCGCCGAAAAATCCCAGCAACAGTGCGCCATAACGCGTGCCTACTGCGTGCAGCGCGGCATAGCCGGCGAGACTGATGCCGGAAATCAACACCACCATCAACCATGCCTGATGCGGGTTGACAGCAGCGTAAGGGCCGTAGCTTTGGTCGGGCAGGATAGGCAGGATGATGAAAGTCAGCACGGCAAATTGCAGCACCGCCAGTAAATCGTGGCGCGTCAGCTTTTGGCTCAATCCGCGTAATTCGGGTTTCAGGTAGAGCAGGGCGGTAATGCCTATCGCCAGCATCACGGCGAGTTTGGCGAGTTCCAGCCAGATCATCGCGCCCAAGCCGTAACAGAGCAGCAGGGCGATGACCGTAGTCGTGCCGGGATCGTTTTCGTTAATCCGGGCATCGTGCAGCGACACACCTTCACGTTCGTCCAGAGAGTGAGGGGCAGGAGAAAGGGAGCGGACACGCTGATGCGCTTCGGACAGGATGTCAGCGTGCCTGCCGGGCGTGTTGAAATAGGCGGCAACAATCATGCCCGCCACGGCAAGCAGTCCGGCGACCAATAGCCAGGGCGTGCCGAGTTTCGAGGAGAGCAGCGCGGCCAGTGTGCCGAACAGGGCGACCAGCGCGAAGGTGCGCAACCCCGCTTTGGCCGACGGGTTGCGTTCACGCTCAAGACCTATCAGCAACCCGACGGCAAGGCTGGTGAGGAATTGCGGCAGGGCTTCTATGCCATTGCTTTGTAAGATGCTTAATTCCATTGCGTCACCTCGTATTAGGCTTAAATTGAAGGTCGGTCAAAGCCTGACCTACCCTCGATCCCGGATCCTGTTTTATTCCCAATGCCTGACAATGAGTTGCAGGCTTTGCACGCCCTGGTATTCATTGATGCTCAAGCTGTACACGGCATGGATATGTTCGGGCAGGGGTTCATTATGGCCGAACAGTATCGCTTCTATTGGTACGCCTTGTATGGACAGGCGCAGCTTGAGATGTTTTTCGCCGACTACACGCTGGTTTTCCACGACAAAATCATCGTCGAATTGCGGGACGGGAAAGCCTTGCCCCCACACTTGTTCATCCAGCAAGTGCGCCATTTCAAGGGTCATGCCGCCTTGTTCCAGCCCGCCATCGGTTTCGATGCGCAGTGTCAGGTCGCGGGCATCGAGCAATTCGCTGGCGACTTGCTCGAAGGCGGCGGAAAATTCAGTGAAGTCGGCCTCGTCCAGGCTCAAGCCTGCCGCTGCGGCGTGTCCGCCGAATTTCTTGATCAACTTGGGCTGGCGTTTGCTGACCAGATCCAGCGCATCGCGCAGGTGCAGTCCGGGTATGGAGCGCCCAGACCCCTTTATTTCGCCGTTGTTGGACTGTGCGAAGGCGATCACCGGGCGATGGAAACGATCCTTGAGCCGCGAGGCCAAGATGCCGATTACACCCTGATGCCAGCTCGGGTCGAATAAGGTGAGACTGAAGCCGTCTTGCGGATTGATGGATTCCAACACCGTCAGCGCGGTGTCCTGCATGTCAGCCTCGATGCTGCGGCGTTCATGGTTGAGCGCGTCCAGCTGGCTGGAAATATTCAGCGCAGTCGCCGCATCGTCTGTAATTAAGTTATTGATTCCTAAAGACATATCATCTAGTCGTCCAGCGGCATTCAGGCGCGGCCCGACGCTGAAGCCCATGTCCGAACTGGTGACTTTGGCGGGCGTTTTTTTGGCGACTTGCAGCAGCGCGTTGATGCCGGGGCAGGCGCGTCCCGCCCGGATGCGTTGCAAGCCTTGCTGTACCAGGATGCGGTTGTTCTGATCCAGCTTGACCACGTCGGCGACCGTGCCAAGCGCGACCAAATCGAGCAATTCCAGGAGTTTGCGTCCCTGTGCGTCGGGCATCTGGCCACGGCTGCGCAATTCGGCGCGCAGCGCCAGCAGCACATAGAACATCACCCCCACGCCCGCCAGATGCTTGCTGAGAAAGGTGCAGCCGGGCTGATTGGGATTGACGATACAGGCCGCGTCGGGAAGCGTGTCGCCGGGCAGGTGATGATCGGTGACCAGTACCTGCATCCCAAGCCGATTGGCTTCCGCCACGCCTTCCAGACTGGCGATGCCGTTGTCCACCGTGACTAAAATATCGGGGTTAGCCTGTTTGGCGAGATGAACAATTTCTGGGGTCAAGCCGTAGCCATATTCAAACCGGTTCGGCACGATGAATTCGACCCGTGCGCCGAAAGCGCGCAAGCCGCGTACGGCAACCGCACAGGCCGTTGCACCATCGCAATCATAGTCGGCGATGATCAGCAGTTTTTTTTGTGCTGCGATCGCATCGGCCAGCAAACAGGCCATTTCGCGCGCATTTTTTAGCTTGTCAAATGGCAGCAGATGCGCCAGTGAGGTTTCCAGTTGTTGTGGGGCAGTGACTCCCCGCGCCGCAAATATTTTTGCCAGGGTAGGAGAATAGCCATTCTCCAGCAACTGTTGCATTGCGGTGGCGGGAATATCGCGTGGCGAGATTTGCGTCATGAGATGCGTGTCTTGATGTTTTGAGTGGGCGTAGTTTAACCCGGAAACCGCAGTTAACCGCTGCAACACTTGGGTGGGTGAATGATTTTAATGGTAATTTTTGAGACTGGCAGGTTCACCACTTTGCTTCCTCGTTTTTTTTAATCAGGTGCGCTAGAATCTTGCCCTTAACTTTAAGTTGGATAGATAAATCGTGGCTCTAATAGTGCAAAAGTACGGTGGTACGTCGGTTGGCAGTACGGAACGCATCAAGAATGTGGCGCGACGCGTGGCCGAGTTCAAGGCAAAAGGTCATCAGGTGGTGGTGGTGCTGTCCGCAATGAGCGGCGAAACCAACCGTTTGATCGGCCTGGCAAAAGAGATTCAGGCCGAACCTGATCCGCGCGAATTGGATGTGATTATTTCTACAGGCGAACAGGTCACTATCGGTTTGTTGGCGATGGCGCTCAAGGAATTGGGACTGAAAGCCAAGAGTTATACCGGTACTCAGGTCAAGATATTGACCGATGAGGCGCATACCAAGGCGCGCATTCTCAGTATAGACGAACAGAATATTCGGACGGATCTGGTCAATGACTATGTGGTCGTGGTGGCGGGCTTTCAGGGCGCGGACAAAGACGGCAACATCACCACACTAGGGCGGGGTGGTTCCGACACGACGGGCGTAGCAATCGCTGCGGCATTGGGCGCAGACGAATGCCAGATATATACCGACGTGGACGGCGTTTATACAACCGACCCGCGCATGGTTCCAGAGGCGCGTCGTTTGAAGAGCATTACCTTCGAGGAAATGCTGGAAATGGCCAGCCTGGGTTCCAAGGTTCTGCAAATTCGTTCCGTGGAGTTTGCCGGAAAATACAAGGTCAAGCTGCGCGTGCTGTCCAGCTTTGAAGAAGCGGGCGAAGGCACGCTGATTACTTTTGAGGATAAAGATAAAATGGAACAAGCCATTATTTCGGGGATCGCATTCAACCGCGATGAAGCCAGGGTTAACGTGCTGGGTGTGCCGGACAAACCGGGCATCGCCTATCAAATATTGGGTCCGGTCTCGGATGCCAATATAGACGTGGACATGATTATCCAGAATGTTGGCGTGGATGGCACGACGGATTTCTCCTTTACCGTGCATCGCAATGAATTCAGCAAGACGATGGATATTCTTAACAACGAGGTTCTGCCCCACATAGGCGCTCGTCAAGTGGTAGGCGACAGCAAAGCCGCGAAAGTTTCTGTGGTCGGAGTGGGTATGCGCTCTCATGTCGGCATCGCCAGCAAGATGTTCCGTATCCTGGCGGAAGAAGGGATCAATATCCAGATGATTTCCACCTCCGAAATCAAGATTTCCGTCGTAATAGATGAAAAATATCTGGAACTCGCCGTGCGGGTATTGCACAAGGCATTCGATCTCGATCAGGAAGAGGCATAAATAATCATAAATAGTTTGACAGGCAGGGGGCTTCTCTTTATGATGCGCACCTCTTCGGAGAGGTGGCCGAGAGGTCGAAGGCACGCCCCTGCTAAGGGCGCATACGAGCTTAAACTTGTATCGAGGGTTCGAATCCCTCCTTCTCCGCCAAGATAGTTGTTGTAAATTTTCAAATGCGCCCGTAGCTCAGCTGGATAGAGTACTTGGCTACGAACCAAGGGGTCAGGAGT
>JAVHSF010000123.1:0-1312 GCA_036172035.1 Gallionella sp.
ATTCGTCATACCGGCGTAGGCCGGTATCCAGTGCTTTTATCTGACTGGGTTCCCGCCTGCTCGGGAACGACAAAATCGAATAAATCAGCGCTTCCTTAGGTAACAAGTCTGCGGTTTATGGCGCGTTTACTGAATTTTCACTGCTCCAACGAAACATTCAGCCACCACGTAGTCTGACCTGACCTTTTGGATGTAAATGGTTGTATTTCTGGACAGCATAAATGGGTGTAATTGGGTGTATCATTGGTCTCATGATTAAAACCGACACAATCCATATCACTCCGGACATTCTGTCACTGATCGCCAGGATTGATGAATTCAAGGGGGCGTGGCGCGCCTTGGGGACGCTCGCCCCCGACAGGCTGTCTGCCCTGCGCCGCGTTGCCACTATCGAAAGTATCGGCTCGTCAACCCGGATTGAGGGCAGCAAATTGTCCGACCGCGAGGTCGAGCGATTGCTGTCCAACCTGCAGATCAAAAACTTCACCCGTCGTGACGAACAGGAGGTGGCAGGCTACGCAGAGGTCATGGAGCTGGTTTTTTCGTCGTGGAAAGACATCACATTCACCGAAAACCATATCAAGCAATTGCACCAGAATCTGCTCGTCTATGGCGAAAAAGATGCATGGCATCGCGGCAACTACAAGACCACATCCAATAGCGTCGCCGCCTTTGATGAAAACGGCACACAGCTTGGCATCGTGTTTCAGACAGCTTCACCTTTTGACACGCCACGTTTGATGACTGAACTGGTGACATGGGTACAGGAAGAACGCGATTCAAAATACCTGCATCCGTTACTCATCATTGCAGTTTGGGTAGTCGTGTTTCTGGAAATTCACCCATTTCAGGACGGCAACGGTCGCCTCTCCCGCGTGCTCACAACCCTGTTGCTGTTGCAATCAGGCTACGCCTATGTACCTTATAGTTCACTGGAAAGCGTCATCGAGCAAAGCAAGGAAGCCTACTATCTGGCACTGCGTCAAACCCAAGGGACGATTCGTACCGATGCACCTAACTGGCAACCATGGCTGGTGTTCTTCCTACGTTCGCTGACCGAGCAGGTCAAGCGACTGGAAAAGAAGGTGGAGCGCGAAAAACTGGTGCTGGCCACCTTGCCGGAACTTTCGCTGCAAATCGTCGAGTTTGCCCGCGAGCATGGTCGTGTCACGATCGGCGAGGCAATCAAACTGACCGGTGCGAGCCGTAATACGCTCAAGCAACATTTCCGTGCACTGATCGAACGCGGACACTTGAATCAGCACGGTAGCGGACGGGGTGTCTGGTACGAGCTTCGCTAAAACCACTCATC
>JAVHSF010000124.1:0-1303 GCA_036172035.1 Gallionella sp.
CTGAAAAGTGCTACGCTACGCGCCCTTTGCTAAATACCAGACCCAGCCGGGTAATAAAATGTTGAGATTGACTGAAATCAAACTACCGCTGACTCATGGGGAACGCGAAATCAAGACCGCGATCCTCAAAAAGCTGGGAATTGCCGATTCTCAACTTGTCAGCCACAGCGTGTTCAAGCGCGGGGTGGACGCGCGCAAGCCGCACCGCATCCTGTTCACCTATACCCTGCTGGCGGAAGTGCGCGACGAGGCGGATGTTCTGGCGCGCTTCGCCAAAGACCCGCATGTCTGCCTCGCACCCGACACCGCTTACCACTTCGTCGCGCAAGCCCCCAAGAACCTGACCTCCCGCCCCGTCGTCGTCGGCATGGGGCCGGCGGGACTGTTTGCCGGACTGTTGCTGGCGCAGATGGGCTTCCGCCCGCTACTGCTGGAACGCGGCAAGGCGGTTCGTGAACGCACCAAAGACACCTGGGGTCTGTGGCGGCAGGGCGTGCTGAACCCGGAATCCAACGTGCAGTTCGGCGAGGGCGGCGCGGGGACTTTCTCGGACGGCAAGCTGTATAGCCAGATCAAGGACCCACGCCATCTGGGGCGCAAGGTGCTGGAGGAGTTCGTCAAGGCGGGCGCACCTGAAGAAATCCGCTACGTCAGCCACCCGCACATCGGCACGTTCAAGCTGGTCGGCATGGTGGAAAAGATACGCGCGACCATCCTGTCGCTGGGCGGCGATATCCGTTTCGAGAGCCGCGTGGAGGACATTGAGCTTGGCGATGACCCGTGCAACCTCAAACAGGTGACAGGCGTGGTACTCGCCAGCGGCGAACGCATTCCGACCCGGCACTTGGTGCTGGCGGTGGGACACAGCGCGCGCGACACCTTCGAGATGCTTTACAAGCGCGGCATCTACCTCGAAGCCAAGCCGTTCTCCATCGGCTTTCGCATCGAGCACCCGCAGTCGCTGATAGACAGCGCGCGCTACGGCAAGCACGCGGGCAACGCATTATTGGGCGCGGCCGATTACAAACTGGTGCATCACGCCAGCAATGGCCGTTCGGTTTACAGCTTTTGCATGTGTCCCGGCGGCACGGTGGTCGCGGCGACTTCCGAAGCGGGACGCGTGGTGACCAACGGCATGAGCCAGTATTCGCGCAACGAGCGCAACGCCAATGCCGGCATCGTGGTCGGCATCACCCCCGAACAGGATTATCCGGGCAGTCCGCTGGCGGGGGTGGCGTTCCAGCGCCGCTGGGAATCGCAAGCCTACACGCTGGGTGGCAGCACTTATCAGGCACCGGGGCAA
>JAVHSF010000125.1:0-1302 GCA_036172035.1 Gallionella sp.
AAGAGTAGGTGCTACGGTGTGAAATTTAGAGGATGGACGTTACTTGCGTAAGTAAAAAATTTTTACACCTGTGGCGCGCTGCCGGTGCCCGGCATGTTGAGCAGGAAGCAGATGTTGCGGCCCTGCATCTCGGCAAGCAACTCGCCGCCTGCCTCATGCAGACTCTTGCGGGCTTGATACAGACCCAGTCCCAGACCGCCGGGGCGACCGCTGGCAAAGGGTTCGAACAGTCTTTCCGGGGAGCGTGGTTCCACTTCGGCCAGGTGCGGCATGAGAATTTTTGCCAGCACCCGGTCGGCCTGTTGCGTGAGGGTGACGGAGACGCTCAACTCGGGGTGTTGTCGCAGCAGCGGGGCGACATGGGTGAACAGGTTGTCCAGTGTCCGGTCGAGCAGGTGGCGGCGCAGAAAGACGCGGGTATCCTGCTGGCTGTCGTCCGGATTCAGCGTGATGGTGATGCCGGCGTGTTCGGCTGCATGGTTGATGGCATCGTTCAGCGCAACGGGTTGCGGGGCAGGATGGATGGAAGTGTGTAACTTGCAGGTGGTGTCGAGTATGCGTCGTGCGCGTGCGGCGGCATGGGGCGCGCTGGTGCTGAGCAGGTGGCCCAGGTGCAGCAGGGTGGCATCGTCCCCTGCCGTGGAAAAATCTTCTGCGAGCCATTCTACCCATTGCGCCAGATTGCGCAGGTCGTGCTGAACGTACAGTGTCAGCCGCGCCTGCTCGGCCAGAGTCGCAGACAGGGCTTCCATCTGGCTGTGTACTGCCGTCTCCAGCAGCAGACGGAACACGCCGGAGAGATGTTCGGCGAGCAGGTGTGTCTCGCCGCGACTGGCGTTCGGGCAGAGCCGGAAGTCGAGCCGGATGTCGCCATCGGCTACGATGCTGAAGGTGAACGGATGGGGGCTGTCGTGATCCAGTGCCGCACCGAAACTGTCGCGTACCGCCTGACCGAACCAGACGCCGGAATATTCGAGCTTTCTGATGCCGCCCCCGGCGAGTGCGGGCCAGGCCGCTGCGGGGAGCTGCAACGGGTCCAGATTGCTTTGCGCCAGTTTTAGCAGTGCGCTGAGTGAGCGGCGATGCCGCCTGAACAGCCTGGCGAGATAAGACACTGCGGACAGCAAAACCAGTCCTGCGGCGATGAAAATCAAGGGCAGGTTTGCATAAGATGACAGGCTGTCTGTCAACACGATATTCTCATATTCCATCGTCTGTCTGCCCGGAGGGATTTCCTCATTTGAGAGTATTCAGTTTTTCGGGGTGAAAGGCATGGCAGGCTTAAACCCGAATTGTCCATTA
>JAVHSF010000126.1:0-1299 GCA_036172035.1 Gallionella sp.
CTGGCGCAATTATCAATCAGACATCGCGCCATTGATCGGATTGCTGGATACCCCCCTTCCTGCACATAACGACTGAACGTGACCGAAGCCACCAGCCTGTTCGCCCTGTTTTCCAGCAGTTTTCTCGGCGCCACGCTGTTGCCCGGCGGTTCGGAGGCGGTGTTGTTCGCTGTGCTCGGTGCTTATCCGGATTCACTGTGGGCGGCGCTGGCGGTGGCTACGGCAGGCAACACGCTGGGTGGCATGGTGAGTTTTTATATGGGTTGGCTGCTGCCGGTTACACAACCGCTAAAACATCTGGAAAAAGTGCGCCAATACGGCACGCCCGCCCTGCTGCTGGCCTGGCTGCCGCTGATAGGGGACGCGCTGTGTCTGGCTGCAGGATGGTTGCGCCTATGCTGGTGGCAGACCGCGCTGTTCATGGCGATTGGCAAGTTCGCGCGCTACGGGCTGATCGCACAAATATAGGGAAGGGTGATGCCGCGAGGGCATTCCCACGAAACAACGGAGCTAAAGCTCCTGTTTCTGAGTGAAAGGGTGAAGGGTGAAGGGTGAAGGGGGCAAAATTTTCCATTGCGTCTATAATGCCGCGCTTGTCTCCTTAAAAATCCTGCGATATGAGCCACGCAAAACAGAAACTTTCCACACTTGCGCTGGGCGCACTGGGGGTGGTTTATGGCGACATCGGCACCAGTCCGCTGTATGCGATCAAAGAGACATTCGCCGGACACCACCCTTTGCCGGTCATCGAGGCGAACATCTTCGGTGTGCTGTCCATCATGTTCTGGACCATCATGCTGCTGGTCTCCGTCAAATATGTCGCCATCATCATGCGCGCAGACAACAACGGCGAAGGCGGATCGCTGTCCCTGCTGGCGCTGGTCGGCGAACTGACGGCAAAACTGCCCAGAACAAAATGGTTCATCACCCTGCTTGGCCTGTTTGCCGCCGCACTGTTCTTCGGTGACAGCATGATCACCCCTGCGATCTCGGTGTTGTCAGCAGTCGAGGGGCTGGGCGTCATCTCACCTCAGCTCACCTACTACATCATGCCGACCACCATCGTCATCCTGACCGGATTGTTTTTCATCCAGAAACACGGCACCGGCGTAGTAGGCATGGCGTTCGGCCCGATCATGATCCTGTGGTTCACCTGTCTGGGAACCTTCGGCGCGCTCGCTATCGCGCAAAGCCCGCATGTCTTGCTGGCGCTGAACCCCGTCTATGCCTATCTGTTCCTGAGCTCCAACCCCGCGACAGCGTTTCTGGCACTGGGCTCGGTGGTGCTCGCCGTCACCG
>JAVHSF010000127.1:0-1298 GCA_036172035.1 Gallionella sp.
CCCTCACCCCGCAACGCGAGCGCTATCTGCTGCTGACCCTGGCGGGGATGCAGTTTTCGCACATTCTCGACTTTATGATCATGATGCCGCTGGGGCCGATTTTAATGCGCGAATTTGCCATCACCACGCATGAATTCGGCTTTCTGGTGGCAAGCTACAGCTTCAGTGCAGCACTGGCCGGGTTGCTGGCGGCGACTTTCGTGGACAGGTTCGAGCGCAAGCGGTTGTTGCTGACCATCTTCGCTCTGTTCGGGCTGGCGACGCTGGCGTGCGGTTTTGCGCCCAGTTATGCGACGCTGCTGGTCGCGCGGGGTCTGGCGGGGGCATTCGGCGGGGTGATGGGCGCGATGGTGCAGACGCTGGTCGGCGATCTGATTCCGTTCGAGCGGCGCGCCACCGCGAGCGGGGTGATTTCTGCCGCATTTTCGCTTTCTACCGTCGCCGGTGTGCCATTGTCACTCTGGCTGGCGAACCAGTTTCAGTGGCGCGCGCCGTTCATCTTCATCGCCGCAACCACCGTGCTGTTTCTCCTCGTCGGCCTGCGCCATCTGCCGGACGTGCGCCATCATCTCAGTCAGGAAAAACGCGCGCATCCGTTTTCGGCGATGTTTGAGGTGTTACGGGATGCCAATCACTTGCGCGCCCTGTTGTTCACCATGCTGATCCTGTTTTCCGGCTTTACCGTGATTCCCTACATCACCGTCTATGCGGTCGCCAATATCGGCATTTCGCAACAGGACATTTTTTACATTTACCTGTTCGGCGGCGCGGCCACGCTGCTGACTTCGCGCCGGGTCGGGCGTTGGGCGGACAAGCGCGGCAAGATGCAGGTTTATCGCATCATCGCGGTCGCTGCCACCTTGCCGCTGTTCGCCGTCACGCACATTCAGTCCGCGCCGCTGTGGCTATGGGTATTTTGCACCACCGCCTTCTTCGTGCTGGTATCGGGCAGGATGATCCCGGCAATGGCCATCATCACCTCGGCGGCACAGCCTAAGCTGCGCGGCACGTTCATGTCGCTCAATGCCGCCGTGCAGCAACTCGCAAGCGGGCTGGCCGCGACGCTGGCCGGGTTCATCACCACACAGAGCGCATCGGGGCAGATCATCGGTTACGACCGGGTGGGTTATGTGGCGATATTCGCCAATTTGCTGGCGATGGCGTTCGTCACGCATATCGCGATGCACGATCAGCGGGTAAAATAGCGCGCTGTTTATTGAAGAACACAGGGATAAAACGGGGATGGAGCGGGTGAAGGGGATCGAACCCTCGTATGCAGCTTGGGAAGCTGCCGTTCT
>JAVHSF010000128.1:0-6034 GCA_036172035.1 Gallionella sp.
ATAACCTGTTCGGGCTGTGTACAAACGCTCATAAGCCTGTAAAGTGCGAGTCTGAAGTTTTTCCTGAAGTCTGGCAGGGGGAGTCGTGGGGATTTGTATCAATGAAGTCGCGCAGGGCGGTGCGGGCGATATGCGTTCTATTGCGCGCACGATAGCGGTGCAAACAGGTGTCGCGGTAAGCTATTTGCTGCTGGCGCGCGTGGTGCATGGTTATTTCACCAGCACCATCGCAAGCGTGTTTTGGCCGCCTGGCGGGCTGGCGCTGGCCGTGTTGCTGGTGTGCGGCAAGCGTTATGCGTGGGGAGTATTCTTCGGCGCGTTGTTGACTCATATCATTGCGGACCATTCCATCTGGACTCCCGCGCTGATCGCGCTGGGCAATACGCTGGAGGCTTTGGCCGGCGCATGGCTGTTGAAACGCAACCGCAAGTTTGATGTCAACCTGCGCACTTTGCATGACTACACCGGTTTGATCTTTTGGGGCGGTTGCGTGGCGGGACTGGTCGGTACTGCGGTGGGGCCTCTGGTGTTGCTGGTTGCAGGGATTTTCACGCCCGATACTTACCTGCTTCAGGCATTGCACTGGTGGATGGGGGATGTGCTGGGGGTGGTGCTGGTCGCGCCGCTGATTCTGGTTTGGCGTGAATTTCCCTCGGACTGGCTGGATTATAAACGCCTGCCCGAGATTGCCCTGCTGTTTGGTTTGGCGTTTTTGGTGGGACAAGTTGTTTTTATGGGCTGGCTACCCGATACGCTCGGCCTGTACGCCCAGCATTTCTGGATGTTCCTGTTCGTTGCCTGGGCTGCGGTGCGGTTGGGTGCGCACGGGGTTTTGCTGCTGTTGGCGCTGATCGCCAGCCAGGCCTTATTTGGCGCTTATAGCCACACGGGGCTGTTTGCGGACGATCTGGTGCGCACCCAGTTGGTGAATTTCTGGCTGTATGTCGTCACGCTGTCGGTGGTCGGGATGATGTTGGCGAGTTATATCAGTGCCGAAACGCTCAGCAAACAGGCAATAGGCAGGCAGGAAGCTTTTTTCCATCTCATTTCCGACAATATTGACGATTTCATCACGGTGCTGGATTTGCAGGGGAGGCGGATTTACAGCTGCCCCGCTTACGACAAACTGTTCGGACAGGTTGCCTTGTCGGACAAATTGGATTGCTTCGTTGCAATTCATCCCGATGATCGTGAGCATGTG
Organism: Gallionella sp.; assembly: GCA_036172035.1. GTDB lineage: Bacteria > Pseudomonadota > Gammaproteobacteria > Burkholderiales > Gallionellaceae > Gallionella. Next base: position 1,202 of record JAVHSF010000128.1, read on the forward strand.
CGGGCAGTATTCGATGAGGTTGTTAAAACCGGCATCGGCCAGCGGGTTGAATTTCGTTTCGTTTTGCCGGATGGCAGCTTGCGGGAGATGGAATCCAGATGCGGTGTCATCAGGGATGCCGAGGGGAAAAGTCTGGAAGTCGTGGTGGTGTCGCACGATATCAGTAATCGTAAACAAGCCGAGATGGAAATCCGCAATCTGGCTTTTTATGATGCCCTGACGGCACTACCCAACCGTCGTTTGCTGGAAGACCGTTTGGCTCAGGCGATGCTTGCCAGCAAGCGCAACGATAGTTTCGGTGCGGTTATCTTTCTTGATCTCAATAATTTCAAGCCGCTGAATGATACTTACGGACATGGTTTGGGAGATGCGTTGCTGGTCGAGGTGGCGCAGCGCCTCAATCATTGTGTGCGTAAAGTAGATACGGTGGCGCGTTACGGTGGCGATGAGTTTGTGGCAGTACTCAGCGAGCTCGGTGAAAACAAGGCGAAGGCTATGCGGGAGACGTTGTCTGTTGCCGAAAAAATGCAGGCTGCTTTGGCAGTAATTTATTCGCTGCAATATGCCGATGATGAAGGGCAACAGGTTGCGGTGGAACATCATTGCGGCGCAAGCGTGGGCTGCATTCTGTTTACCGGGCGTGAAGCCAGCCAGGAAGTGCTGCTTAAATGGGCGGATATGGCGATGTATCAGGCGAAGAAAAAGGGTGGACAGCACATCTGTTTTCCCGAAAATTGTGAGGATGTGACGCAATCGGGGCGTTTTTCCGTACCGGTTTTTTATTAGCTGGGATGCGCTGCCGTCGCGCATCGCGAGCAGGTAAAGGTTGCATCGAACTTTGAGCATAAGGGGTTTTACGGTATCATCGCGCCTTACCAAAAATTTCCTCCGGGCATTCGCATGACCAAGTACATCTTCATTACCGGCGGCGTTGTCTCTTCCCTAGGGAAGGGAATCGCCGCCGCTTCGCTTGCCGCAATCCTCGAATCGCGTGGACTCAAGGTCACCATGCTCAAGTTGGATCCTTACATCAACGTTGATCCTGGCACGATGAGTCCGTTCCAGCACGGCGAGGTGTTCGTCACCGAAGACGGCGCGGAAACCGATCTGGATTTGGGGCATTACGAGCGCTTTATTTCCGCCAGGATGCGCAAGGCAAATAACTTCACCACCGGTCAGATTTATGAGAGCGTGATCCGCAAGGAGCGGCGTGGCGAATATCTGGGCAAGACGGTGCAGGTGATCCCGCACATTACCAACGAGATTCAGGCGTTTGTCGAACGCGGTGCGGCGGCTTATCCCGACGGTCAAGCCGATGTGGCGATCGTCGAGATCGGCGGCACGGTAGGCGACATCGAATCGTTGCCGTTCCTTGAGGCAGCACGCCAGATGGGCTTGCGCATGGGGCGCAATCAGGTGGCCTATGTACATCTGACCCTGGTTCCCTACATCGCCACGGCAGGCGAATTGAAGACCAAGCCGACCCAGCACAGCGTGCAGAAGTTGCGCGAGATCGGTATTTTTCCGACCGCGTTGCTGTGTCGCGCCGATAGACGGATTCCAGACGAGGAGCGCGCCAAGATTTCCCTGTTCGCCAACGTGCGCGAAGAGGCGGTGATCTCGATGTGGGATGCGGCCAGCATCTATATGATTCCGCAAATGCTGCACGATCAGGGCCTGGATCGCATCATCTGCGAAGAATTGAAGCTGGATTTACCGCCTGCCGATTTGTCGGTATGGGCGAAACTGGTGGATTCGCTGGAACATCCGCAGCACGAAATCACCATCGGCATGGTCGGCAAATATGTGGATTTGACCGAATCCTACAAGTCGTTGATCGAGGCGTTGCGCCACGCGGGCATCCATACCGCTACTCGCGTCAACATCGAATATATTGATTCCGAAGAGCTGGAAACAGCCGGAACACAAGGGCTGGAACACTTTGACGCGATACTCGTGCCGGGCGGTTTCGGCGTGCGCGGCACGGAAGGCAAGATGGATGCGATCCGTTTTGCGCGCGAGAACAAAGTCCCTTATCTGGGTATCTGTCTGGGGATGCAATTGGCGGTCATCGAGTTTGCGCGCCATGTCGCCGGCATGAAGGATGCCAATAGTACCGAATTTGACATGGAAACCGAACACCCGGTGGTGGCGCTGATTACCGAATGGTGCGACCGCGAAGGACGCGTCGAAACGCGCAGCAATGATTCCGACCTGGGCGGCACCATGCGGCTGGGTTCGCAGCGTTGTCCGATCAACGGGCATACGCTGGCGCAACGCATCTACGGCGACGAGGTGAACGAACGCCACCGCCACCGCTACGAGGTGAACAACCATTATGTGCCGCAACTGGAAAACTGCGGGCTGATTATCTCAGCGCGTACACCGAGCGAAAATCTGCCTGAAATCATGGAGTTGCCTCACTCGATGCACCCGTGGTTCATCGGTGTGCAGTTCCACCCCGAATTTACCTCCACCCCGCGTTATGGGCATCCGCTGTTTAATGCGTTTGTCTTGGCGGCCTTGCAACATCAGGCAATAATAAAGGCGGCAGCATGAAATTAGGTGATTTTGAAGTCGGGTTAAATCACCCGTTGTTTTTGATCGCCGGCCCGTGCGTGATCGAATCACGGCAAATGGCGATAGATACCGCAGGCGCGTTGCAGGAAATGTGCCGCGAATTGAACTTGCCGTTCATTTACAAGTCTTCGTACGACAAGGCGAACCGGAGTTCGGGAAAATCGTTCCGTGGCTTTGGTCTGGATGCGGGTCTTGAAATTCTCGATGAAGTAAAGTCGCAACTCGGTGTGCCGGTGCTGACCGACGTACACAGCATAGAAGAAATCGCAGCGGTTGCCGCCGTGGTGGATGTATTGCAGACGCCGGCATTTTTGTGCCGACAGACCGATTTTATTCATGCCGTGGCCATTTGCGGCAAGCCGGTGAATATCAAGAAGGGACAGTTTTTATCGCCCTGGGATATGCAGAATGTGGTTGAAAAGGCGCGTGATGTCAGCGGCCAGGACAATATCATGGTGTGCGAACGCGGAGCTTCATTCGGTTACAACAACCTGGTGTCGGACATGCGTTCGCTGGCGGTGATGCGCAACACCGGTTGCCCGGTGGTGTTCGATGCCACCCATTCGGTGCAGTTGCCGGGCGGGCAGGGGACGGTCAGTGGCGGTCAGCGCGAATTCGTGCCGGTACTGGCGCGTGCGGCAGTGGCAGCCGGTATTTCCGGCCTGTTTATGGAAACACATCCGAACCCTTCGCAAGCCTTGTCGGACGGACCGAACGCCTTCCCGCTGGGACATCTGAAGGCCTTGCTGAAAACCTTGATGGCGCTGGATGAAACTGTCAAGCAGCAGGGATTGATAGAAGAAACCGTGGATTTGCGGAATCCGTAGGTCGCTCAAATCCGATCTGTGGATTTATTGTAAGTTATTGATTTATAAGTAATATTTTATTTTGTATTGTTGAGGAAATAGTGATGAGTGTAATCGTTGATGTAATCGCCCGCGAGATTCTTGATTCACGCGGTAACCCTACTGTAGAAGCCGATGTATTGCTGGAATCCGGTGTGATGGGACGCGCAGCAGTGCCGTCCGGCGCTTCCACGGGAACCCGCGAAGCGATCGAACTGCGCGATGGTGACAAACAGCGTTATCTGGGGCGTGGCGTGCTGAAGGCAGTCGAGAACGTCAACATCGAAATCGCCGAAGCCCTGATCGGACTGGATGCGACCGACCAGGCGTTCATTGATCAAACCATGATTGAATTGGATGGCACAGAGAACAAATCCCGCTTGGGCGCAAACGCAATTCTCGCGGTATCCATGGCGGTGGCGCGTGCCGGTGCGGAAAGCAGCGGCTTGCCGCTGTATCGCTATTTGGGCGGTTCCGGCAAGATGCAATTGCCTGTGCCGATGATGAACATCATCAACGGCGGCGCGCACGCCAATAACAACATAGACATGCAGGAATTCATGATCATTCCGGTCGGCGCACCGACTTTCCGCGAAGCCTTGCGCTACGGTACGGAAGTGTTCCACGCGCTGAAGAAGCTGATTGATGAAAAAGGGATGCCGACCACCGTGGGCGATGAAGGAGGTTTTGCGCCTAACCTGCCCAGCAATGAGGCGGCGTTACAACTGATCGTTGCCGGTATCGAGGCGGCGGGTTATGTGCCGGGTGCGGATGTGGCCATTGGTATTGATTGCGCCAGTTCCGAATTCTACAGGGAGGGCTTTTATCACCTCGACTCAGAAGGGTTAAAGCTGACATCGGCGCAGATGGTGGACTACCTGGCCAACTGGACGGACAAGTATCCTATCGTGACCATCGAAGACGGCATGGCCGAAGATGACTGGCAAGGCTGGAAATTGATGACTGACCGCATGGGTAAAAACGTGCAGATCGTCGGCGATGACGTGTTCGTGACCAACACCAAGATTCTGCGCGAGGGCATCCGTCAGGGCATCGCCAATTCCATTTTGATCAAAGTCAACCAGATCGGCACTTTGACCGAAACCTTTGCAGCCGTCGAAATGGCCAAGCGCGCGGGTTATACCTGCGTGATTTCACACCGTTCCGGCGAAACCGAAGACAGCATCATCGCCGACATCGCCGTGGCGACCAACGCCCTGCAAATCAAGACCGGCTCGACTTCACGCTCGGATCGTATGGCGAAATACAACCAGTTGTTGCGTATCGAGGAAGAGCTGGGCGATACCGCTTCCTATCCCGGGCGCGATGCTTACTATCAACTGAGCTAAGGAAACCTGGTTCGGTAATGAAATGATCGCCTCTGACTGTAGCCGGGGCGATTTTTTTA
>JAVHSF010000129.1:0-1295 GCA_036172035.1 Gallionella sp.
CCATGCCGGTTTCGACTACGAGCCGTTCAAGCAACTCGTCAAAGTCGCGGTACGCATGTTGGATAATGTGCTGGACGTGACCGCCTGGCCGCTGCCCGAACAGCAGCAGGAAGCGCACAACAAGCGGCGCGTCGGGCTGGGTTATACCGGCTTGGGCGACGCGCTGATGATGCTGGGTCTGCGTTACGACACCGAGGCGGCGCGCGCCTTCGCCGCCGACATCACGCGCATCATGCGCGACGAGGCCTATACGGCTTCGGTCGCCCTGGCGCAGGAGCGCGGCGCGTTCCCGTTGCTGGATGCGGAACAATATCTGGCCGCCCCGCGTTTCGCCTCGCGCCTGCCGGATGAATTGAAGAATCGCATCCGCGAACACGGCATCCGCAACAGTCACCTGCTGTCCATCGCGCCCACCGGCACCATCTCGCTGGCGTTTGCCGACAACGCTTCCAACGGCATCGAACCGCCCTTCTCGTGGTTTTACACGCGCAAGAAACGCATGATGGACGGGACGACCAAGGATTATTCGGTGGAAGACCACGCCTGGCGGCTGTACAAAAAACTGGGCGGCGATACCGACAAATTGCCGGAAGCCTTCGTCACCGCGCTGGAAATTTCCGCGCTTGATCATATGAGGATGGTCGCCGCCGTCGCGCCCTTCATTGACACGTCTATCAGCAAGACCGTCAACGTACCCGCCGACTATCCCTACGAGGAATTCAAAAACCTCTACACCGAAGCCTGGAAGGCCGGGCTGAAGGGCTTGGCGACCTATCGCCCGAACAGCGTGCTGGGCTCGGTGCTGTCGGTCACGCCCGAACCCAAAAAAACCGAGACCAGCGACGAACAACCGCAGGATTTCGTCTTCGACCAGGATCGGCGCATCGTGCTGGAAGCCGCGCCCGAACCGGCGCTGGCCTCATTACGCTGGCCGGGTCGCCCCAACTTGCCGTGCGGCAGTGCGGGCTGGGTGTCACAGGTAGTCAAGCATCCGCTGGGCAGCTTCGTCGCTTTCGTCTCGCACACGTCAAACGGCTGCAATCATCCGTTCGAGGTATGGGTGAACGGTTCGGAACAGCCGCGCGGCCTGGGCGCACTCGCCAAATCGCTGTCCATGGACATGCGCACCCGCGATGCGGTTTGGGTGCGCATGAAGCTGGAGATGCTGATGAAAACCGCAGGCGACGATGCCTTCGACATGCCCATGCCGCCCGATGGCGAAGTCAGACGCATGCCCAGTCTGGTGGCCGCCTTCGCCCACTTGCTGAAATACCGCATCGAGGAGCTTGGCGCGC
>JAVHSF010000130.1:0-1288 GCA_036172035.1 Gallionella sp.
ATGATAGATAACTACGACTCCTTCACCTATAACCTGGTGCAGTATTTCGCCGAACTCGGCGCGGAGGTGGAAGTGAAGCGCAACGACGAAATTAGCGTCGAGGCGATCGAGAAAATGAATCCGCACCATCTGGTCATCTCGCCCGGACCCTGTACGCCGAACGAGGCGGGCATCTCGGTGGCGGCCATCAAGCATTTTGCAGGCAAGATTCCACTGCTGGGAGTGTGCCTCGGACATCAAAGCATTGGGCAGGCATTCGGTGGAAAGATCATCCACGCCAAGACACTGATGCACGGCAAGACCTCCCTGATACATCACCACAGCACCAGCGTGTTCACCGGGCTGCCCAACCCGTTCACCGCGACGCGCTATCACTCGCTGGTGATCGAACGCGAAACCCTGCCGGATTGTCTGGAGATCACCGCCTGGACGGACGACGGCGAGATCATGGGGGTGCGCCATAAACAGCTTGCGGTACACGGCGTGCAGTTCCACCCCGAATCCATCCTCACCGAACATGGCCACGACCTGCTGAAAAATTTTCTGGAAGGAAAAAAATGATCACCCCACAACAGGCGCTGACCCGGCTGATCGAACAACGGGAAATTTTTTATGACGAGATGCTGTCGCTGATGCGCCAGATCATGCGCGGCGAAGTCACCGCCGCACAGATCGCGGGCATTCTGGTGGGTTTGCGCGTCAAGAAGGAAACGGTGGGTGAAATTTCCGCCGCCGCCTTCGTGATGCGCGAATTCGCCACCAAGGTTCCTGTCGCCAACCGCGAACATCTGGTAGACACCTGCGGCACGGGCGGCGACGGCATCAGCACCTTCAATGTCTCGACCGCCAGCGCATTCGTCGCAGCGGCGGCGGGCGCGCGCGTCGCCAAGCACGGCGGACGTTCGGTATCCTCAACCTGCGGCAGCGCCGACGTGCTGGAAAAGCTCGGCGTGAACCTCAATTTGACACCCGAACAGGTCGCAGCGTGCGTGGACTGCATCGGCATCGGCTTCATGTTTGCGCCCAATTTTCACGGCGCGATGAAATACGCCGCCCCGGTGCGCCGCGAACTGGGCGTGAGGACGATGTTCAACGTGCTGGGGCCATTGACCAACCCGGCGGGTGCGGACAATCAGGTGCTGGGGGTATTCCATCCCGACCTGGTCGGTATCATGGCGCGCGTCCTGCAACGCTTCGGCAGCCACCATGTACTGGTGGTACACGGTGCCGACGGCATGGATGAAATCTCGATTAACACCAGCAGTTATATTGCAGAACTGAAAGACGG
>JAVHSF010000131.1:0-1288 GCA_036172035.1 Gallionella sp.
TTTTGTCTGCGAATTTGTCGATGATCATGGCACCACCCCCGATGCCGCTGGCGTACACCGCATCGGGCGTTTGGTACTGCAAGGCTTGGTGTGGACGCTGGCTGTTGTAGAGCACAAAGTATTCGCCCAGGCCCAGCAGCAGCTCATCTACCGAGGCGTAACCTTTGAGGTAAACGTCTTCATACTTGACGTTACGCCACAGTCTCTCGACAAAGATGTTGTCAAAAGCTCGGCCACGTCCATCCATGCTGATGGTGATGCCTTCTCGTTTGAGTACTCCCGTGAAGCCGTCGCTGGTGAACTGCGAACCTTGGTCACTGTTGAAGATGTCGGGTTTGCCAAAGTTGCGCAGTGCCTCTTCCAGGCAGTCCACGCAGAAGCTGGCATCCATGCTGTTGCTGATGCGCCAACTCAGTACCTTGCGGCTGTACCAGTCCATCACTGCCACCAGGTAAACGAAGCCTTTGGCCAGTCGGATGTAGGTGATGTCGGTACTCCAGACCTGGTTGGGTCGGGTAATCTCCAGGCCACGCAGCAAGTAGGGGTAGACCGGGTGCTGTGGGTGCGCCCGGCTGGTGTTGGGGCCGGGTGCCATGCCTTGCAGGCCCATGGCCTGCATCAGGCGCTGGATGCGCTTGCGGTTGACTCGGTATCCCACGGCAGCGCTGATGATGACAACCATGCGCCTGCTGCCGTAAAACGGGTGACGGGTGTATTCCTCGTCGATCAGGCGGCTCAGCAGCAGGTCGTCTTTGCAGGTGGCTTGGGACTGCTGGTGGGCGTAAACGGTCGCGCGTGAGACGCTGGCGAGTTCGCATTGGCGTGTGACTGCCAGCTTGTCTTTCATGTCAATCCAGTCTTGGCGCATCATGACAGGCTGATCCCGGACTTTTTTTTGAGCCAGTCGAGTTCCATCTTGAGGCGGCCGATTTCGCTGTACAGGCGTTCAGGCGCACTTTGGTCGTCAACCGGCTTGGGGCCGCGTTTGCCTTCAAACAGCGTTTTGGCTTGTTCCTGGATGGCTTTCTTCCACTGGCCAACCTGGATCGGGTGGACATCGAATTCCTGACTAATCTGGTTGATGGTCTTGGCACTGCGCAAGGCTTCCAAGGCGACCTTGGCTTTGTACTCTGGCGTGTGGAATTTGCGTTTCTTGGTTTCACTCATGATCTGGGATTTCCTGGATTTGAGACCATCTTAAATTTTTGTCTTAAATCCGGGGTCCACTTTAGAGTGACCTTGATGAACATGGCGCTGAGTGTAGCGCAGGTTGACCCAAATTTAAACT
>JAVHSF010000132.1:0-3634 GCA_036172035.1 Gallionella sp.
GATGCTGTCCGCGATATTGTTCGAGTGCTTCCGTTAACTGGTACGCGGCATCCTTACGATCTCGAAACATGATAGTTCTCCCTTCCGGATAAAAAAATAGTAATGACCATTTACCGCAGAGGCTTGCGCATCCCTTCAGAATGTTCGGATGCCTGCCACCTCTCTGGTGTGGCAATGACGAACAAATCCGTCTCTCCCTAATGTCGAATTCGCGCCAACACCATTTGCACCCGCTGTATGGCACGTTGTTCGCTTGCCGCCTCGCAGTAACAGCGCAATTCAGGGGCGTTGCCGGAGGGGCGAAGGTGGACGATTTCGGCGTTATCGAAGGTGATGCGCAGGCCGTCGGTAGTGTCGGTCGAGACGGTGCGGGCATCATCGGGGGCGAGGATGTCCAGAACTGCCTGCGGGTCGGAAGTGAGGCGCTGGAGCAGTTGCCGACTGTCGGCGACAGGAAATTCCTGCAAGCGGTCACTGGCGGTAAAGCGTGCGGGTAAATCTTTCATTAAATCAGATACTTTTACATTGGTTTCACGCGCGGCGGCAAGCACGGCCAGTGCGGGCAGGACGGCATCGCGGGTGGGCAGGGGAGCCAGTGTTTTGCCGTTGCGCGTAAAGCGGGAGCCAACCAGAAATCCTCCGTTGGCCTCGAAGCCGACTATCCGGTCATCAGCCCCTGATGCGATTTTCTCCATGCCGGCGATCACATACGGCGATCCGATGCGGGTACGCGCAACGGTATCGAATGCGCCGCACCGTTCGATGGCGGTGTTGCAACTGACCGGCACGATGACCTTGTTCGCGCCCAGATAACGAGCCGTAATCAGGCCGACGATGTCGCCGCGCAGCCATGCACCGCTTTCATCGGAAATCAGCGGCCTGTCGCCGTCGCCGTCGGTGGAAATAATCGCGTCGAAATGGTGTTTGGCCGACCAATCCTTGCCCCTTTGAATATCCACCTCGGCAACCGCCTCGGTATCAATCGGCACGAATTCCTCGGTGCGTCCGAGCGAGGTGACTTCGGCACCCAGCTTTTCCAGCAGGGTGCGCAACACATCGCGCGCCACGCTGGAATGCTGGTACACACCCAGGCGCAGACCCTTGAAGCATTGCGTCGGGAAAAAATCGAGATAGCGCTGCACATACTGTTCGAGGGCGGCGGGATTGATGGCAGGCAGTGCGCCGTCGAGCTGGCCTATTTCAACGATGGCACCGCTGATTCGAGTTTCATCGGACTTGGTGATTTCGCCGTCGGGCCGATAAAACTTGATGCCGTTGCGGTCAAACGGGATGTGGCTGCCGGTGACCATGATGGCGGGAATGGCTTCATTTTGCGCGTACAGCGCCAGTGCCGGGGTCGGCAGCGCGCCGCAATAATCCACTTCCACGCCTTGATCTCGCAAGGTCGCAGCACAGGCCGCCGCGATGCGCGGGCTGCTGGGGCGCAAGTCTATCCCCAGTGCAATGCGGCTCACCTTGAAAGACTGGCGCATTACAGTCAAAAAGGCAGCCGCATAAGCGGCGCAAACCTCGTTAGTCATCGCGCTCACCAGACCGCGCGCGCCACTGGTGCCGAAGGTCACACTGCTGTCGCTCATGACTTCACGAATATTTAATTTTTTCAATTAGTTAACTCCACTGTTGTAGGTAATTCCACGCTCGTCGCAGTCGGCGGACATTTTACCGCGTTGCAAGCTATGTTTGCGGTGTTTTTCGGTGCTATAGTTCGCGCCATTGAATTTACCCGAAGGAATGATGATGCGTATTTTCTGGATATTTTTGCTCACCCTGCTGCTTGGCGGCTGTGGCTACAACACTTTTCAGACCAATGACGAGCAGATCAAGGCGAGTTGGGCTGAGGTTCTCAACCAGTATCAGCGGCGCGCCGACCTGATCCCCAATCTGGTGAACACCGTCAAGGGCTATGCCGCGCAGGAGAAGGACGTGCTGCTGGGCGTGACCGAGGCGCGCGCCAAAGTGGGCAGCATCCAGGCGACACCAGAACTGATCAATGATCCGCAGGCTTTCGCCAAATTCCAGGCCGCACAGGGCGAACTGACATCGGCGTTGAGCCGCTTGCTGGTGGTGTCGGAAAATTACCCGCAACTGAAATCCGATCAGAATTTTCGCGATTTGCAGGCGCAACTGGAAGGCACGGAGAACCGCGTCACTGTGGCGCGCAACCGCTACATCAAGGCGGTGCAGGAATACAACATCGCAGTGCGCTCTTTCCCTTCCAACCTGACCGCGATGCTGTTCGGCTACACCGTGAAGCCATCCTTCACGGTGGAGAACGAGCAGGAAATCTCGCACGCGCCGCGGGTTGACTTCAACGCTGCACCGGCCAAATGATTCATAAACTGGCGCGCTTGCTGCTCCTGTCGGCCTTGCTGCTGACGGGAGTCGCCCACGCCGAAGTACCAGTCCCGCCGCTCACGCAGCGCGTCACTGATCTTACTGCCACGCTGGATGCGCAGCAGACGCAGGCACTCGAAGCCCGCCTCACGGATTTTGAAGCACAAAAGGGCGCACAGCTCGCGGTGCTGATCGTGCCGACCACCCAGCCGGAAACGATAGAGCAATACGGCATACGCGTGGTCGAGGCGTGGAAACTGGGTCGAAAAGGGGTGGATGATGGCGTGCTGTTGCTGGTGGCAAAAGACGATCACACCCTGCGCATCGAGGTGGGTTATGGTCTGGAGGGCGCGTTGACCGATGCCACTGCACATCGTATTGTCGAGGAAATCATCGTGCCGCGCTTTAAGCGCGGTGAGTTTTATCCTGGCATCGCGGCGGGGGTCGCCGCCATCATCAAAGTGGTAGACGGTGAACCCTTGCCGCCCACCAGGAAAGCAAGTGTCGGCGGGGGGCAGGACATCCAGTCCTTGATGTTTGTGGGATTTGTGATTGTGGTCGCGGTGGGCGGACTGTTGCGCGCCATGCTGGGGCGTTTCCCGGCGGCTTTGCTGGTGGGCGGCGTGTTGAGTGGCCTGGCCTGGCTGATGGTTGCATCGGGAATCATCGCGCTATTGGCGGGGCTGGCGGCTTTCGTGTTTGTGTTGCTGGGCGGAATCGGGCGAGGTATGGGCGGAGGCTTCGGCGGCGGCAGTTTCGGGGGCGGTGGAGGTTTCAGTGGCGGAGGCGGTGGATTCGGCGGGGGCGGTGCTTCGGGACGATGGTGATGAACATAAAACGAATCATGCGGCATTTTTCAACTGGCAGAGCCTCGCTGCGGCGCGTTTTCCCGCAACGCACGCTGGATGCGATTGAACGAGCCATCAGCGCTGCCGAAGTCCGGCACAATGGGCAGCTCCGCTTTGCGGTGGAGGCATCGTTGGATGTGGCATCGCTGCTGGCGGGGCAGACCGCAAGGCAACGTGCGCTTGAGGTGTTTTCCAACTTGCATGTTTGGGATACCGAACACAATAACGGCGTGTTGGTTTACCTGTTGCTGGCAGATCACGATGTAGAGATCGTTGCCGATAGAGGCATTCATGTCAGGTTGGAACAAGTCGTCTGGGAAGAAATTTGTCAGAGGATGGAAACTGCGTTTCGCGCAGGAAATTTTGAAGCGGGCGTGCTGGCTGGAATTCATGAGGTGGCTGAACATCTGGCGCGCCATTTTCCGGCGCGC
>JAVHSF010000132.1:3734-5966 GCA_036172035.1 Gallionella sp.
CTGAGGCGGCATCGCTTATTCAAGGCGCATCAGCTTTCTGCTCCCGACACGCGCCACTTGCACAATATCTATTTTGATACCCAGAAACTCGACTTGAATAAGCAGGAAATGGCGTTGCGGCTGCGCCGTGTGGGCGGGCGCTGGCTGCAAACCTTGAAGGGCGGTGGTTCGATTCAGGGTGGATTGCATCAGCGCGACGAGTGGGAAACACCGGTTGCTTCTGCCAGACTGGATTTCTCCGTGTTTGAACCCCTTGTCCTGGAAGCGTATTTGCCGCAATCGTTGCGCAAAAAACTCAAGCCGGTGTTCGTCACGGACTTTTATCGCACCAGCCGCATGGTGGAATATCAGGGTGCCACAATCGAGGTTTGCATGGATCACGGTGAGGTAAAAACCTCACAACTGAGCGCGCCCATCTGCGAGGTGGAACTTGAGTTGAAATCAGGCGAGCCGCAACAGTTGTTCGAACTGGCGCTGGCGATACTGGAAATCGTGCCGTTCGAGCTGGAAGCGGTGAGCAAGGCGGAGCGGGGTTTCCGCCTGATGTCAGGTTATAAAGAATGCCCCGCCAAAGCCGAACTGCTGAAATTTCCAAAAAAGGCTGGATTGCCGGACGTGCTGCAATCGCTGGTCTGGTCTTGTCTGTCGCATTTGCAGAAGAATATCCACGGGGCGCAGGAAAGCAGCGATGCGGAGTATCTGCACCAGATGCGCGTGGCATTGCGGCGTCTGCGGGTGGTGCTGGGCATGGCAGCGAGTCTATGCGCTGACGAGCCATTAAACGCGTTGTGTGCTGAAGTCGCCGCCTTGGGTGCCACCTTTGGGCGAGTGCGCGAATGGGATGTATTTCTGGCCGAAGTGATGCGTCCCGTCGCCATACAACGGTCGGAGGATGGTGCGATGCAAGTCTTGCTGGGCGAGTGTGAACAGCGGCATGCCGACTGTTACGCCGCATTGCGCGGCACCGTGCAGCAGCGCGAGTTGCAGCGCCTGATGCTGCGTTTTGCCATCTGGATGCAAAGTCCCTACTGGCAACAGTTGGGGATGACCGGCAGGGATGAGCCGCTGAGTGGGCGTGATTTTGCGATGCGCCATTTGCGCCGCCTGCTCAAGGGCTACCGGCGCAAGGTCGCGCAGCTGGGTGTCAATCTGGACACCCCCGTGGACTGCAGGCAACTTCATACCTTCCGCATTCACGTTAAGAAGTTGCGTTATAGTATTGATTTTTTTGTGTCTTTATACGGCGTTAAAAAATCATCAAGCTATCTCGTCGCTTTGATAGAAGTTCAGGAAATTCTGGGCAGAGTTCACGATTGTTTAATGGCACAATGTCTGCTGGAAGCTCTTTCAGAACGTTCTGGTCTGTCTGGTTATGCTGAAGCGGTACGCCTGGTCGAGGGAAAGTCTGCCAATAAATTATCGGGCGAGTTGAAACGGTTGCGTAAAGCGCTTGAACCTGGAAACGGCAAACAGGCTATTTTCTGGAAAAAGTAGTCATATCCGTCATTAGCCGTTTGCAACATCTTCCAGCACTTTCAGGAAGTCATCGCCGTAGCGCGTCAATTTTCCCTGTCCCACCCCGCTGATACGCGCCATTTCGGTGAGGCTGCCGGGTTTTTGGTCGAGCATTTCCAGCAGGGTGCTGTCGTGGAAAATCACATAGGGCGGTACGCCCTGTTCGCGCGCCAGCGCCATGCGTTTCGCCTTGAGCGCCAGCCACAAACGGTTTTCATTGGCACCCGTGAACGGCTCGCGCGACTTGCCGTCACGGGGAGTGCGGCTGGCGGGTTCGGCATCGTGGCGCAGCAAGACGGGTTGCTCGCCCTTGAGTACCGGTCGGGCGGCGGCAGTTAAACGCAGCCCGCCATAGGCTTCGATGTCTGCTTCCAGCAAGCCGCCCGCCACCAGTTGACGGAACACGCTGCTCCATTGCTGCGCCGTGTGTTCCGTGCCGATACCGAAGGTGGAAAGTTGCTGGTGCTTGAATGTTGTAACGCGCTCGGTTTGCTTGCCCAGCAGCACATCCACCAGATGACCGACCCCGAAGCGTTGTCCGGTGCGATACACGCAGGACAACGCCATTTGCGCGGCACGCGTGGCATCCCAGGTTGCAACGGGAGTCAGACAGTTGTCGCATGCGCCGCAGTTGCCCGGATGTTCTTCGCCGAAGTAGCGCAGGATGGTCTGGTGGCGGCAGGCGGTGGATTCGCAGAAACCCAGCAGCGCATCGAG
>JAVHSF010000133.1:0-4745 GCA_036172035.1 Gallionella sp.
AGGTGGTATTGGCCAGGCACTGTTTAACGCTTAACGGCGTTCCTTTTTCATGGCCTGTGCGGCTTCGCGTTTGGCATCTTTTTCTTTTTCAGTGGCGCGCTTGTCGTGGAGCTTTTTGCCCTTGGCCAGGCCGATGGTCAGTTTGACGCGCCCGCCCTTGTAGTGCAGGTCCAGCGGCATGACGGTGTAGCCTGCGCGCTGCACCTTGTGGATGATCTTTTCGATTTCAGCGGCGTGCAACAACAGTTTGCGGGTGCGCACCGGGTCGGGATGGATGTGCGTGGAGGCGTTCAACAGCGGGCTGATGTGCGAGCCGAACAGGTACAGCGCGCCGTCCCTGGTGGTGACGTAGGCTTCCTTGAGTTGTGCGCGCCCGGCGCGGATGGCCTTGACTTCCCAGCCTTCCAGCATGATGCCGGCCTCGTATTTGTCTTCGATGAAGTATTCGTGAAACGCTTTTTTATTCTGGATAATGCTCATGGCAGGTGAATTTTGCAGTGTGTTCGGCTATTCTACCAGCCTTTGGATTTGCGGCTAGATTGCTCATGGCATCGGTAGAGAAAACGGTATTGGTCGCGCACAGCGCGGAACAGATGTTTAATCTGGTGGATCGGGTGGAAGACTATGCTGATTTTTTGCCCTGGTGCGGGGGTGGCAGCGTCACCGAACTGGAAGGCAATAAAGTCCACGCCACCGTTCATATCAATTATCATCATATTAAACAATCATTTACCACCGAAAACGTGCGTACTCCGCCTAATCAGATAGACATCGCCTTGCAGGACGGGCCGTTTCGTCAGCTGGACGGTTGCTGGCGATTTATGCCGTTGAGCGATTCCGCCTGTAAAATAGAATTTCGCCTGCATTACGAATTTTCCAATAAATTGCTGGAAAAGCTGGTGGGGCCGGTGTTCCACTACATCGCCAACAGCTTCGTGGATGCTTTTATCAGTCGAGCAGAAAGGGTTTATTCACAACCATGAGTGACACTATCAATATTGAAGTGGTCTATGCACTGCCAAACCAGCAGACACTGCTGAAATTTGCCGTGCCGACCGGGACGACAGTGCAAGATGCGGTAACGGTCAGTGGCATACTGGAAAAATATCCCGAAATTGATTTGTCAAAGACCAGACTGGGTATTTTCGGCAAACTGACCAAGCCCGATGTGGTGCTGCGCGAACAAGATCGCGTCGAAATCTATCGCCCGCTGTTGGCTGACCCAAAAGAAGTGCGTCGCAGGCGCGCGGAAGAAGGCAAAGTCATGAAGAAGGGCGGCGGCGACGCGTGAAAACCTTTTGCAAGTCCGCTTGCAGCTTATTTATGATGGTGAAGATTGAATGTTAGATTATGACTTGCACTGTCATTCCATCGTGTCCGACGGCACGCTCACGCCGACCGAATTGGTTAACCGCGCGGCGGGGCGGGGCGTAAAAGTGCTGGCGCTGACCGATCACGACGATACCGGTGGTCTGGATGAGGCGAGGCTGGTTGCCGCGCAATTGGGCATTGATTTCGTTAACGGGGTGGAAATTTCCGTGACCTGGCGCAAGCATACCTTGCACATCGTGGGTTTGGGGATTGATCCCGACTATCCGCCGCTCAAGGAAGGGTTGCAGAGTGTGCGCGGCGGGCGCGGCGAACGCGCCAGAAAAATGGCGGATGAATTGGCCGGGGCAGGCATAGGCGGGGTGTTGCAAGGCGCGCTCAAATACGCGGGTAACCCGAAAATGATAGGCCGCGCACATTTTGCCCGCTATCTGGTCGAGGCCGGACATTGCAAAGACATGAAAAGCGTTTTTAATCGCTATCTGGTCACGGGCAAGCCGGGGTATGTGGCGCATCAATGGGCGAGTTTGGCCGATGCGATCAGTTGGATACGCGGTAGCGGCGGCGTGCCGGTGCTGGCGCACCCGGGTCGTTACATGACCGGCAAAAACGGCATGGGAAAGAAGACCATGCAGGAACTGCTGGGCGAGTTTGTCCGGTTGGGCGGGCAGGCTCTGGAGGTCGTTACCGGCAGTCACACGCCGGAGCAATATGCCGAATTTGCGCGTTATGCCGACCAATTCAATCTGGCGGCTTCCTGCGGTTCGGATTTTCACGGGCCGGGCGAAAGTTACCGGGATATGGGACACTTGCCCGAATTTCCGCTGATATGCCGCCCTGTCTGGCAGTCTTTCTCACTGCATTGATTCCGTTGTACTGATATTAGGTTTATTTCATCATGGCGCAATTTTTTACCATTTATCCCAATAACATCAATCTGCGCCTGATTCGTCAGGCGGCAGACATCGTGCGCAACGGCGGTATCGTGGTGTATCCCACCGATTCCTGCTATGCGTTGGGCTGTCATCTGGATGACAAAAACGCGGTGAGCCGCATCCGCCAGATACGTCAACTGGACGAGCAGCACCACCTCACGCTGATGTGTCGCGACTTGTCCGAAATTTCCACCTATGCGCGAGTGGATAACGCCAAATTCCGCCTGCTCAAGGCGAATACGCCGGGCAGCTACACCTTCATTCTGGAGGCGACCCGCGAAGTACCCAAGCGTTTGCAACATCCAAAACGCTGCACTATCGGCATCCGTATCCCCGACCATCCGGTGGCGCTGGCGCTGCTGGAAGAACTGGGCGAGCCGATGTCCAGCTCTACGCTGATTTTGCCAAACGAAGTCTGGCCGCTAAACGATGCCGAACTGATCCGCGAATTGCTGGAAAAAAAGGTGGACGCAGTGATAGACGGTGGGGCGACGGGGGTGGATTTCACCACGGTGATTGATTTGACTGGCGAAACGCCGCTATTACTGAGGCAGGGCAGGGGCGATATTGCACCTTTCCGGATGGTCTGATAATGCAAATAAATGATTTTATTCAAACAGTTACCATTGCGGCAATCCCCATCTTGTTCGCCATTACCCTGCATGAGGCGGCACACGGTTATGTGGCGCGGCATTTCGGCGACAACACGGCTTATTTGCAGGGACGCATCAGCCTCAATCCCTTGCGTCACATAGATCCGCTCGGCACGGTGCTGTTGCCGCTGCTGACGCTGGTATTGGGCGGGGTGTTGTTCGGCTGGGCGAAACCCGTGCCGGTGAATTTTTCCGCCTTGCGAAATCCCAAAAAAGACATGCTGTGGGTGGCGATTGCAGGCCCCGCCTCGAATCTGGCGATGGCGTTCGGTTGGACGTTGCTGTTCAAGTTTGCGTCTTCTTCCCCCGACAGTTATTTTGCCGAACCCTTAATGGGCATGGCGGTGATCGGCATCAAGATCAACACGGTGCTGCTGGTGTTGAACCTGCTGCCCTTGCCGCCGCTGGATGGCGGGCGGGTGGCGGTCAGTTTGCTGCCGCACCGTCAGGCTTGGCAGTTGAGCAAAATCGAGCCCTACGGTATGTTTATATTGATATTTCTGGCGATTACGCCGGTGCTGGGGCGTGTGTTGTTGCCGCTGGTCGGGCTGGTAGAGAAGTTTCTTTTTATTTTGGTTGGGGTTTAAGTATGTTTGCAGATCGTGTTTTATCGGGCATGCGTCCTACGGGAAGTTTGCATTTGGGGCATTACCACGGGGTGTTGAAAAACTGGGTGAAAATGCAACACGAGTTTGAATGCCTGTTCTTCGTGGCCGACTGGCACGCGCTGACCACGCATTACGAATCCCCGCAAATCATCGAGCAAAGCGTTTGGGACATGGTGGTGGATTGGCTGGCGGCTGGGGTTGATCCGGCTCATGCGACGCTGTTCATCCAGTCCAAAGTGCCGGAACACGCCGAACTGCATCTGCTGTTGTCCATGATTACTCCGCTGGGCTGGCTGGAACGTATGCCGACCTACAAGGATCAGCAAGCCAGACTTTCTGAAAAAGACTTGAGTACCTACGGTTTCCTGGGCTATCCGCTGCTGCAAAGCGCGGACATTTTGATCTACCGCGCCACGCAAGTTCCGGTAGGCGAAGACCAGGTGCCGCATATCGAATTTACCCGCGAAATTGCGCGCCGCTTCAACCATCTTTACGGGCGTGATCCGGGTTTTGCAGAAAAAGCCGAAGCGGCGGTAAAGAAGCTGGGAGGCAAGAAAGGCAGGCTGTACCAGGAGTTGCGCACCCGCTTCCAGCAACAGGGCGACGAAGAGGCGCTGGAATCCGCCAAGGCATTGCTGGACGAACAGCAGAGCCTGAGCCTGGGCGACCGCGAGCGGTTGTTCGGCTATCTGGAAGGGGGCGGCAAGATGATTCTGTCAGAGCCGCAAGCCATGCTAACCGCAGCCTCGAAAATGCCCGGCCTTGACGGACAGAAAATGTCCAAGTCCTACCACAACACCATTACGCTGCGCGAAGATGAAGTGAGCGTCGCCAAAAACATCCGCACCATGCCGACCGACCCGGCGCGCGTGCGCCGCACCGACCCCGGCGACCCGGAGAAATGTCCGGTATGGGCTTTGCATCAGATTTATTCCAGCGAGCAGACCCGGCAGAGCGTGATGCAGGGCTGCAAGCGTGCCGGCATCGGCTGCATCGAATGCAAACAGCCGGTGATTGATGCGGTGCTGGACGAGCAACGCCCGATGCGCGAACGCGCGCAACTGTACCTGGACGATCCCTCATTAGTGCGCAATATCATCGCCGACGGCAACGAAAAAGCCCGCAAACTGGCGAAAGAAACCATGCGCGACGTGAGAGAGGCGATGGGTTTGAGCTACTGCTGACAGGAGGATGCGGTCGCGTCGGACACATCGCAGCAA
>JAVHSF010000133.1:4845-5932 GCA_036172035.1 Gallionella sp.
TGATGTCTGAAGTACAAACCGTGCAACGCGCCTACATTCAGGGTGAGCTCATGCAGTCCATGCCGCTGGATTTATACATCCCGCCGGATGCGCTGGAACTGGTGCTGGAGGCTTTTCAGGGGCCGCTGGATTTGCTGCTGTATCTGATACGCCGCCACAATCTGGACGTGCTGGACATTCCCATGGCGGAATTGACGCGGCAATATTTAAGCTACATCGAGATGATGCGGCAGCACAGGCTGGAGCTGGCGGCGGAATACCTGCTCATGGCGGCGGTGCTGATCGAGATCAAGTCGCGCATGTTGTTGCCGCGCCCGCCGAAAATCAGCGTGGAAGAGGACGAAGACCCGCGTGTCGAGCTGATGCGCCGTTTGCTGGAATACGAGCAAATGAAACAGGCCGCCCAGCAACTCAACGCCCTGCCGCAGGCGGGGCGGGATTTTGCAGTGGTGCAGGTGTTGATCGAGCGCACCGTGGAGGAACGTTTGCCGGAAATCAGTGTGGAGGAATTGCAGCAGGCCTGGCTTAGGCTGCTGACCCGCGCCAAACTCCATACGCACCACACCGTGCGCCGCGAACCGCTCTCGGTGCGCGAACAAATGGCGCATATTTTGCGCTGCCTGCGCGGCGGCGAATATGTCACCTTCGAGAGCCTGTTCGAGATCGAAGAGGGGCTGCCGAAGCTGGTGGTTACGTTCATCGCCATGCTGGAATTGGCCAAGGAATTTTTGCTGGAAATCCAGCAGGGCGAAACTTTTGGGAGTATCTATGTCCGTAGCAGTCGGGACACTCGAGTCGAGTGAGTTGACACTCAAGTCCATCATTGAGGCAGCGTTGCTGGTCAGCGCAGAGCCGTTGCCCTTGAGCGAAATCAACAAACTCGGCGATGTGCCGTTAAGCAATCGTGAACTCGAAACGTTGCTGGAAGAAATTGCACGGGACTGGCAGGGGCGCGGTGTGGAATTGACGCGAGTGGCGAGCGGCTGGCGGTTTCGTGCCAGGCCGGAAATGCAGGGCTACCTGGACAGGTTGAACCCGCAAAAGCCGCCGCGCTACTCGCGCGCGGTGCTGGAAACGCTGGCCATCA
>JAVHSF010000134.1:0-1269 GCA_036172035.1 Gallionella sp.
AAATGCCAGGGGATAAAAACCAAGTTGGTCAGCGAGGTTGCCAATCTGGTTGGTGAAATGCCGAGTGGCCGATGGATCGAGCCTTTCTGTGGTTCTGGTGTGGTGGCATTAAATCTCCAGCCTAAGCGGGCGTTGCTCTGTGATTCAAACATTCACATTATTCAGTTCTACAAAGACATTCAAGCAGGTCGCTTAACGTCACTTGGGGTGAGGGAGTATTTGAGTGAACACGGGGCAAAGTTGCTTTCCGTGGGTGAGGATTATTTTTACGAGGTGCGCGAGCGTTTCAACAATGCGCCGAATTCTTTTGATTTCCTGTTCCTGAATCGTTCCTGTTTCAATGGCGTGATGCGATTCAATCGTTCTGGCAGATTCAATGTTCCTTTTTGTCGCAAGCCGGAACGATTTGCACCCGCCTACATCACTAAAATTGTGAATCAAGTACAGACGATTGCCAAGGTGGTGGCGGCCTCTGATTGGGAATTTAGAGTAGCCGATTTTAGGGAATCACTGGCTGCGGCCAAGGTGGGCGATCTCGTTTATGCAGACCCGCCTTATGCTGGTCGGCATACGGATTATTTCAATGGATGGTCGGATCAGGACGAGGAAAATCTGGCTGAACTGCTTGCCGATTTGCCGTGCAAGTTCATACTTTCCACTTGGCATAGCAATGAGTTCAGAACAAATGTACAAGTCGAGAAAAACTGGGCATCAGACAATTTTCACGTATTTACCAAGGCGCATTATTATCACGTTGGCGCGGCTGAAGAATTGCGGCATCCCATGCTGGAGGCATTGATTACAAACTTTGGCTATAGCAAGGCTGTGGCTGTACATGAAATGAGTCAGCAGTCATTATTTGTCGAGCAACAGCGTGCGCGCTATCTCTCTGTATAAAGTTAAGAAAGAAAGAACCATGAAATACATCTCCACCCGTGGCAATTCGTCCGCTAAAACTTTTACTGAAATTTTGCTGGGCGGTCTCGCGCCGGATGGCGGGCTGTACTTGCCGGAAGAATATCCGCAGGTGACGCGCGCCGAGTTGGATGCCTGGCGCAATCTGCCATATGCCGATCTCGCCTTTGCGGTGCTGTCGAAATTCATTACCGACATTCCGGCGGCTGACCTGAAGGCGATTCTGGACAAGACCTATACCGCAGAGGTGTACGGCAACGGGCGCGCCGATTCTGATGCCACGCAGATCACGCCGCTGCGCAAGCTGGACGACAACGTCTATCTGCTGGAACTGTCGAACGGGCCGACGCTGGC
>JAVHSF010000135.1:0-1261 GCA_036172035.1 Gallionella sp.
CATCAAACTCGCCCAAAGCAGGATGCTCAAGCAGGTTCTGGCCAACCATGCCGCCGCCCCCCGTTACTAAAAGCTTAATTTTTTTCATGCGCTGATTTTAGTTATTCTGGCGCATTGAACACGTCGTAACCATGACTTTTAACCAGCTCGTCACGTTGCGCGCTCTTAAAGTCTTCTCGCACCATTTCACTCACCAGTTCTTCAAAGGTAATTTTCGGAATCCAACCGAACTTGTTTTTGGCTTTGCTAGCATCACCCAGCAAGGTTTCAACTTCGGTTGGACGGAAGTAACGCGGGTCAACTGCGACGATACATTTGCCTGCTGCGTCGTAGCCCTTCTCTTCCGGGCCTTCGCCGCGCCATTCGATGGCCATGCCGAGTTCCTTGGCTGCCGCATTGACGAAGTCGCGCACGCTGTATTGCACGCCAGTGGCGATGACGAAGTCTTCGGGTTTGTCTTGTTGTAGCATCAGCCATTGCATCTCGACATAGTCCTTGGCATGCCCCCAGTCGCGCAGGGAGTCCATGTTGCCCAGATACAGACAGTCTTGCAGATTGAGTTTGATGCGCGCCAGTGCGCGGGTGATCTTGCGGGTGACAAAGGTTTCGCCGCGTACCGGGGATTCGTGGTTGAACAGGATGCCGTTGCAGGCGTAGATGCCATAGGCTTCGCGGTAGTTGACGGTGATCCAGTAGGCGTACAGCTTGGCTACAGCATAAGGGCTGCGCGGATAGAACGGAGTGGTCTCTTTCTGCGGAGTTTCTTGTACCAAACCGAACAACTCGGAGGTGGAGGCTTGATAGAAACGAGTTTTATTGCCCAAGCCCAATATCCTTATCGCCTCCAAGATACGCAATGCCCCCAAAGCATCAGAGTTGGCCGTATATTCAGGCTCTTCGAATGATACTGCCACGTGGCTTTGTGCCGCCAAATTGTATATTTCATCTGGTTGCACTTTTTGAATGATGCGAGTCAAACTTGATGAGTCCGTCATGTCGCCGTGATGAAGGAAGAATGGGCGACCTTTTTCATGCACATCATGGAAAAGGTGGTCGATCCGACCAGTATTAAACAAAGAGCTGCGACGTTTTACCCCATGTACCTCGTAACCCTTATCTAACAGCAGCTCGGCCAGATAGGCTCCATCTTGCCCCGTGATTCCGGTGATCAATGCGACTTTATTCATTTCAACAATCCCTTAATTTCGGTTATCTACCGTAGTTGTCTTCATAGCGCTGAATATCGTCTTCGCCAAGATAA
>JAVHSF010000136.1:0-5850 GCA_036172035.1 Gallionella sp.
GATTGCGCAACACGACGACATCGAAGCCTTGTTGGCTCCTCATCTAGACCGCCCGTTAGCAGATCTTAGTCCAGTGGAATTCGCCGTGTTGTTGCTGGGAACATTTGAGCTATCACAACAAATTGATGTGCCTTACAAGGTCGTCATCAATGAAGCGGTCGAACTCGCCAAAACATTTGGCGGTACCGATGGCCACAAATACGTCAACGGCGTACTCGATAAACTCGCCCCACAAGTACGCGCGGTGGAGTTCGCGGCGCGCAACAAGGCTTGATGCGCTGGATCACTTGGTGAGCTCAATGAACGAAGCTCGACAATTAGATTTTTTGCCCAAACAAACAATACGTTTTGTTGATTTATTTTGCGGTTTGGGCGGTTTTCGTATCGCCATCGAGCAGGTCTGCACAGAACAAGAACTCCAATCCAAATGCGAATTCTCCAGTGATATTGATGCCGATGTACAGCACGTTTATGCGACAAATTTTGGCGAGAAACCGAGTGGCGACATCACGCAAATAGCAGCTGAAGATATTCCAGAACACGATATTTTGTTCGCTGGCTTCCCCTGCCAGCCTTTCAGTATCTGTGGCGATGGAAAAGGTTTTGAAGATATGCGCGGCACTTTGTTTTTTGATATAGCCCGCATTCTGCAAACCAAAAAACCACAGGCGTTTGTGTTGGAAAACGTGAAGCAGTTGCGTGGACACGATGGTGGAAAAACACTAGCACGCATCATGCAAACTTTGCGTGGGTTGGGTTATCACACCGATCATCGCGTGCTTAACGCACTGGATTTTGGTGTACCGCAAAAACGCGAGCGTATTTTTATTGTAGGTTTCCGTGAACCTAAAAAATTCGTCTGGCCGCAAGGCGGTGTAGCAATGAAACCGCTAGCGGAAGTTTTAGAAAATCAGGTGGCGGATTTTTATCGTGCATCCGACAAGATACGCGATAACCGTAAAGCAAGTCGCAGCGACAAGCCAAAACATAACGAACCCACCATTTGGCATGAGAACAAGAGCGGCAATATCAGTGCGTATCCCTATTCCTGTGCGTTGCGTGCAGGGGCTTCTTATAACTACCTACTGGTCGATGGTGAGCGCAGATTGACCGAGCGTGAAATGCTGCGTTTACAAGGTTTCCCCGACAGTTTTCAGGTGGTCTGTGGTTATCAGGCGACACGCAAACAGGCAGGAAACTCAGTTGCTGTGCCGTGTGTTGCTGCAGTCGTTCGTGAAGTTTTCACAGCGATGGGTTGGGGGGATAACTTGGCTATTAACAAATCAAATTTTCAACTTTCTGGGCAATACAGCTTGGAACTTGCACAAGAAGTACCCAAGTATCAGGCACTGGGAGTAACTAGATGAGTAGCGTGCAAAATGCAAAAGATCGACTGGATTCATTGATTAAAAAAGCACGCGTCGATATGTATAAACCCATTCAGATTGCCGAAGTTTTGCGGCAATCCAGATTGCATAGCGAGATAGATGTGAATGTGCTGGATACGTTTCGCAATCTGTCATTACGTTGGCGTGATGAAGTAACCAAACGCCTACTGGGAAAAGTTTCCACCTCATCAGCAAGGTATCAGCATGATGTGTGGAATGAAACCGCCATGCCACCTCATTTGTTGACAATTCTCGATAAAGAAAACAAGCGGACTCAAGGCGATGTGGAACGCTATATCTACCTGAGATTTAGTGAGCGTCAAGAAACCGTGGCAGGGATGATTGCTTTTATTGAACAAGCCACACCTAAGAATTTTTTACTCAAAGAATTGTTGGAGAAATTTACCCAGCAAGCAGGCATTAAACGCAGCGTAGACAAAGCCTATGAGATTATCGCCCACAGTTTGTTTGAGACTGTGGTGTCGGCTTTGCAGGCAACGATCAAAGTCAGCGTGCCTGACAATAGTAAAAAAATATTAGGTGAATTTTCTGACTTGGCAAAAGTCTTGCTGGGTGTCGAAGCAGAGAAGCCAAGCTGGGAAGCCGATGCGCATATCTACCGTGTCGGGGTGACTAATGCTGCGGATCGTGGATTGGATATGTGGGCGAATTTTGGTCCGGCCATACAAGTGAAGCATCTCACTTTGGATGGAGCACTTGCTCAATCCATTGTCGACCAAGTGGAAAGCGATCACATCGTCATCGTTTGCCGCGATGCGGATGCAAAAGTGATCGAGGTTGTAGCCAAACAAATCAATTGGGGGCGGCGAATACGCGGTATCGTCAGCGAGTCGGAATTGATCGCGTGGTACGAGCGTTGCATGTGTGGTGATAATGCGGTGACGCTGGCCAGACCCTTATTGCGTCGTTTGTCTGATGGTTTCAAGGCCGAATTTCCGCAAGCGAGGGAAATAGTCGCATTCTTGGAAGAGCGTACTTACCTCTTGGAACGAGCCGATAAGTTGTGGCTCGTTGAATAAATCCGACAAATCTGGATATGTCCGAATTTGATCTCATTCAACGTTATTTCACTCACGCTACCCCTAGCGCATTGTTGGGAGTGGGTGACGATGCCGCGTTATTACAGATTCAGCCAGGAAATGTATTGGCTGTTTCCAGTGACATGCTGGTAAGCGGCACGCATTTCTTCGCCGATGCTGATCCGTATCTGTTGGGACACAAAACGTTAGCGGTGAATCTTTCCGACCTGGCGGCGATGGGAGCAACTCCGCGCTGGGCGACGTTGGCGATCGCACTGCCCAGCGTGGATGAGGCTTGGCTGGCGCAATTCAGCGCGGGATTTTTTGCCCTAGCTGAACAGCATGGAGTAGCGTTAGTGGGCGGTGATACCACACGCGGTTCGCTGAACCTATGCGTTACCATCCTAGGTGAAGTCCCTGCGCAGCACGCGTTGCGGCGCGACGCTGCGCAAGTAGACGATGATATTTGGGTGTCTGGCACATTGGGTGCTGCGGCATTAGGGCTGGCATATCTGCAAGGTAAATTAACGTTAAATGATGCGGTCGCTGCACATTGCTTGACGGCGTTGCATCAACCGCACCCGCGTGTTGCTTGTGGCATAGCGTTACGCGGCGTTGCGCATAGTGCGATTGATTTATCGGATGGATTGCTGGCCGATCTGGGACATATTCTTGAGCTATCTGAGGTGGGGGCGCAATTGGACTATGCGGCGATGCCTGTTGCGCCGATGATTGCTGCGCTTGAAATTGAATCGACGTTGCTGCAACGTTGTGTATTGGCGGGGGGCGATGATTATGAATTGTGTTTTACTGCGCCCGTCGCGCAACGCGCAGTCATTGTGAAATTGGCGGAAACATTGGCTGTGCCGCTCAGTCGCATCGGCAAAGTAATTCGTGAAAGAGTTTGCAAGGTGATTGCCCGTGATGGCAGCGTGATGACGATAGAGAAAGGCGGTTATGACCACTTCGCATGAGCTATCTAGCGTTGACCATGGCCTGAAGATTCAGCCGAATTGGAGGTTTTTGATCAGCCATCCCGCGCACTTATTGTCGTTTGGTTTCGGTAGCGGTTTGGCGCGTAAAGCCCCAGGCACCTTCGGTACTTTGGTGGCGTTTCCGTTGTATTGGTATCTCGCGCCACGCTTGTCCGATATGGTGTTCATACTAGTGTTGATTTGGGTTTTTGCCATTGGGGTGTGGGTGTGCGACATCACGGGCAAGGCTCTAGGGATTGAGGATTACGGCGGTATTGTGTGGGATGAAGTGGTGGCGATGTTGCTGGTGTTGTTCTTTACGCCATCGGGTTGGGCTTGGTCGGTATTGGCCTTTGTACTATTCCGCTTTTTCGACATTTTGAAACCACAGCCCATTAAGTACTTTGATGCCAACCTGCATGGAGGCTTGGGTGTGATGTTTGATGATATTTTAGCTGCGGGATACGCCTTGTTATGTATGGCTATCATCAAGAGCGTGTGGTGATGGATACGCGGCGTATTTTGCTATTTATGTTCGGTATGTGTCTGATCACATCTGTACAGGCGAATGAATTTTTTGCCAAGGTGATCGCGGTGTTGGATGGTGACACCGTGTTAATTAAGCGAGCTAAAGGCTTGGCTAAAGTCCGTCTGGCGGGCATAGATGCCCCAGAAAAAGCACAGCCCTTTGGTGAGACTGCCAAGCGTTCACTAGCGACGATGGTGGCGGGCAAACAAATCAAAATCGTCAGTGTAGCTGTCGATCAATATGGGCGCATCGTCGGCAATATCAGCGTGGACGATTTGGATGTAAACGCCGAGCAAGTGCGGCTTGGCATGGCATGGGAGTATTCGCGTTTCCATAATAACGCTGCCTTGTTAGCCTTACAGAAAGAAGCTCAAGCTGTGCCACGTGGCTTGTGGGCGATGAGTGACCCAACGCCACCGTGGGAATGGCGCAAAGCACACCCCAGCACTTTTGTTGAGCCGCCTCCTCTGGTCGCTGAACCTATTCTCGATAACCCACCGCTGATCTCTAGAGATGCTCGATGTGGCAATAAAAAGCATTGTTCAGAAATGACCTCGTGTGAAGAGGCGCAGTTTTATCAAGCGCACTGTGGGTCTAAAACTTTGGACGGTGATGGGGATGGCAAACCGTGCGAAAAACTCTGTTCGCCTGTCGCCGATCCTAAGCCTAACCATTACCCGCAAAGTGAATGACGCGGCATCCTTGCGTGTCACAACGCAAAGCATTGCCGTGTTGATGCCAGTCACCTAATACCCACCGAACACACGTATGTCCATCGACCTCATGTTGATGCCGCTTGAGCCTGTGTGTATGGCCGTGGATAAGCTGCGGATAGTGATAGGCGCGTAGCAGTTGTTGCACCGCCAACGCATTGACATCCATGATTGCGCTGTCTTTGCTTTGCTTTTCAGTTTGGCTACGAGCGCGCAGTTGCGCGATGTACGCCTTGCGCTCGGCGAGTGGTTTTGCCAAGAATTGCTGTTGAAATGCCGCATCATAGACACTGGCGCGATAGCGTTGATATTCTGCATCATCAGTGCATAGCGTATCGCCGTGGCTCAGTAACGTGGGCGAGCCATACAAATCAATTAAAGTCGGTTCGTTGAGCAAGCGTGCGTGGCAGGCATTCGCGAGTGCCTTGCCCATGAGTAAATCACGGTTGCCAGGCAACAAAAATAACTGGGTTTGGTGAGTTGCCAAGCTGGCTAGCGCGGTGATCACTTGGGCATGAAATGGATCGCTTGCATCATCATCGCCCGCCCAGTATTCAAACAAATCGCCCAGAATATAGAGGGCTTCAGCTTGCGGCGCGAGTTGAGTGATGAAGTATTGAAAAGCCGCCATGCTCAGTGGTTCGTCGACACTGAGATGCAAATCAGAAATGAATAAGGTGTGGGGCATAAAAGTAAAACGGCGCATTGCGCGCCGTTTTGATTACTTAACTAGTTCTGCCGAGGTGATGACCACATCCTCTTTGGGAACGTCGCGGTGACCACCACTATTTCCTGTGCTGACCTTGCCAATAGCATCGACCACTTCAGTGCCTTCAGTCACTTTACCAAACACACAATAGCCCCAACCATCCTGCCCAGGATAATCGAGAAAGTCGTTGGTCGAGGTGTTGATGAAAAACTGCGCGGTGGCAGAATGAGGATCGCCTGTGCGTGCCATGGCGATGGTGTATTTACTGTTTTTCAAACCATTCGCGGCTTCGTTTTTAATGGGAGCATTCACTGATTTTTGCTTCATGCCAGGCTCAAAACCGCCACCTTGAATCATGAAGTTGGGGATAACACGATGAAAAATGGTATTGCTGTAATGCCCCGCATTCACATATTCGATGAAGTTTTTCACGGTGATCGGTGCTTTTTCAGCATCCAGTTGTAGCGTGATTGTGCCGTGATTGGTGTGCAGTTTTA
>JAVHSF010000137.1:0-1247 GCA_036172035.1 Gallionella sp.
ACGCTGTATCTGAATAGCGGGCACACGCAAAATTTTAGGGTATCTGGAATTTACTGTTGAAATTGGATATGCTGCAATTTTACTGTAAATCGGAATTTGATGTGTAATTCGATTCCGTTCACCATACAAATTCAAACCATCGAAGCCGGACGGTTTATTTAGAAAGGAAACGCAGTTATGGCGCAATCCATTGAGCCCAACATCGCAGATTTAGCGAACGGCTGGCTCAAAAAATACAAACTTGATTACAAGTTGGAGCAAGAAAAGCTCAATGCAGAAATCGACAAGGCCCTTGAAGATTACTACTCTAAAAACGGCGGCGTGGGTGGCAATCGCCCCGATGCAAAGCTGCTGTTGCAAGATAACGCCCTGAATCATTACCCCATCCTGATTGAATACAAAGGCTATCAAGACAGGCTCGTTAAACTGGATAGCAAGGGGCAAGTGGATAATCGCAGTAAAAACGCCCCCAATTTCAAAAATATCAATAGCTATGCCGTCAATGGCGCGGTGCATTATGCCAACGCGCTACTGCACCACACCAGCTACACCGATATTATTGCCATCGGCATGACAGGCTATAAAGATGAAAGCGGCGAAATTCAGCATGAAATTGGCGTTTATTTTGTTTCAAAATCCAACTTTGGAGCGGGGCAAAAAGTCGGTGAATTTTCAGATTTTTCGTTTCTGAAAAAAGAAAACTTTGACGCGTTTGTCGCCCAAGTCAAAGCCTTGAGCCTCACGCCAGACGAAATCGAACAGCTCAAAGCGCAACGCGAAAAAGAGATTGACCTAAGCCTAGTTAAACTCAACAACGACATTTACCAAAACGAAAAAGGCTTGGGCGAAAATGACCGTGTTTACTTAGTTGCCGCCGCCATTATCGCCACACTTGGCATACCTGGAAAAGTTGCCCCACTTGAAAAATCAGACCTCAAATCCTCTACCGAAAAAGGCAACACCGACGGCGACATTCTTATCCGCAAAATCAAAGCATTTTTGGATGAGAAATCCCTGCCCAAAGAAAAAAAGGAGTTGATTGAAAGGACCCTGCAAAACACCCTCACCACCGAGAATATCAACAAAGTAGAAAACGGTGAAAGCCAGCTCAAACGAGTGTTTGTGAAGATCGTGGATGACTTGGGTATCTATTACAAAATCGGACTCACCACCGATTTTACTGGCAAGCTCTTTAACGAAATGTACGGCTGGCTGGGCTTTACACAAGATAAGCTCAACGATGTTGT
>JAVHSF010000138.1:0-1236 GCA_036172035.1 Gallionella sp.
ACTGGGCTTGCCCTTGAGCAGCCATTCCGCAGTCAACCAGCTCAACACCGCAGCAGCCGTAGCAATAAAGGTGTTAGCAAAAGCCAGCGTTGCCGTACCGCCCGCTTCCAGCGCAGAACCCGCGTTGAAACCGAACCAGCCCACCCACAACAGCGCGGCACCGATCATGGTCATCACCAGATTGTGCGGTGCCATGGCTTCCTTGCCATAACCGATACGCTTGCCCACCATGAACGCGCCCACCAGTCCGGCAATCGCCGCGTTGATATGCACCACCGTGCCGCCGGCAAAGTCCAGCGCACCCTTTTGGAACAACCAGCCAGCCTTGGCAGTTTCCACGGCGAGCGTAGCGGCATCCTTGATGGCATCGGGGCCTGTCCAGAACCACACCATATGGGCAATCGGCAAGTAGGCAAAAGTGAACCACAGCGCCGAGAACAACATTACGGCAGCGAACTTCATGCGCTCGGCGAAAGCGCCGACGATCAGCGCCACGGTAATGGCGGCGAAAGTGGCCTGAAACGCGACGAAGATGAATTCGGGGATCACCACGCCTTTGCTGAAGGTGGCCGCATTGGCAACACTGCCCGTCGCAGGATCAAAAATCCCCTTCAGGAACAGCCGGTCGAAGCCGCCGATGAAGGCATTACCTTCGGTAAACGCCAGCGAATAGCCATAGATCGCCCAGAGTACGGTGATCAGCGCGAAGATGCTGAACACCTGCATCAGGATGGATAGCATGTTCTTGCTGCGCACCAGACCGCCATAAAACAAGGCCAAGCCGGGGATAGACATCATGATGACCAGCAGCGTCGCCACCAGCATCCAGGAGGTATCGCCCTTGTTCGGCACGGGTGCGGCAACCGAAGGAGCGGCTTCAGGTACGACAGCCGGAGTCGCCACGGGTGCGGCAACCGATTCTGTCACGCCCGGAGCGGATGCCGCCTCCTCAGCGAAGACGGGCGCTGACAGGCCGCACAATGCGGCCAGCAGCATGAGTGAAGCAATGATTTTGTTCATGTCGCTCTCCTTAAAGGGCTTCCGCGCCGGACTCGCCGGTGCGGATACGGATTACTTGTTCGATTTCCTGCACGAAGATCTTGCCGTCACCGATCTTGCCGGTATGCGCGGATTTTTCTATCGCTTCGAGCACCTGATCGAGCTGATCCGCCTCAATGGCCGCTTCAACCTTGACCTTGGGCAAAAAATCCACCACATATTCCGCACCGCGATACA
>JAVHSF010000139.1:0-1234 GCA_036172035.1 Gallionella sp.
TTCCACGGCGCGACCTTGAGCAGCAGCAGCATCCCCGGTATTGCCAGCACGGCACACAGCAGAAAGAAACCGTACCAGCCCATGCCTTCGACCAGCCAGCCGGTGGCGGCATTGGCGAAGGTACGTGGCATCGCCATCAAACTGGTGAACAGCGCGAACTGGGTGGCGGTGTAAGCAGGGTGGGTGGTACGCGCGATGAAGGCGACGAAGGCCACCGTGCCCAAGCCCACACCCAGCGCCTCCATGCCGATAACCACAGCCAGCTGGGTACGTTCCAGCGCCCCTATTTCGGCGTGGTAGCCGATGGAGGCCAGCCAGGCAAAACCGAAAATCGCCAGTATCTGCACCACGCCGAACAGCCACAACGCGCGGTTGATGCCGATTTTCACCATCCACAGCCCGCCCAGCATACCGCCGATCACCGCCGGCCAGAGACCTGCGTTCTTGGCGATCAGGCCGATGTCGGATTTGGAGAAGCCCATGTCCAGATAAAACGGAGTCGCCAGCGCGGTACACATGCTGTCACCTAATTTATAGAACAACAAAAAAACCAATATTAACAAGGCATTGCGCCACCCCTGCCGATTGATGAATTCGCGGAACGGCTCGACCACCGCCTCGCGCAAGGTCTTGGGGGATGCTGCGCGATGCGGCTCGCTCACCAGCAGCGTCATCACCAGGCCGGGCAACATGAACAGCGCGGTAATGATGAACACCGTACTCCAGGGCAGGAAGTCGGCCAGAATCAGCGACAACGAGCCGGGTATCAGACCCGCCACGCGATAGGCGTTGACGTGTACCGCGTTGCCCAGCCCCAGTTCGATGTCGGGCAGCAGCTCGCGGCGGTAAGCGTCCAGCACGATGTCCTGCGTGGCGGAAAGCACCGCCAGCAGGGTAGCGATCCAGGCGATCGTGGCAAGATCGTTGCCGGGCGAAAATCCGCCCATCATGGCGATCACCGCCAGCAGGCCGACCTGGGTCAGCGCCATCCAGCCGCGCCGCCGCCCCAGCAGCGGCAGGGCGTAGCGATCCAGCAACGGCGACCAGAGAAACTTCCAGGTGTAGGGAAACTGGATCAGCGCGAACAGCCCGATAGTCTTGAGGTCAACCTGCTCGCTGCGCAACCAGGCCGGAACGAGGTTGAACAGCAGATACAGCGGCAGACCGGAGGCAAAGCCGGTAAACACGCAGATCAACATGCGGCGGGTAAAAAGTTGTTTCCAGACAGACATAA
>JAVHSF010000140.1:0-1234 GCA_036172035.1 Gallionella sp.
TTCCTGACAATTATTCTCCGTTCCGCTTCATAAATTCGCCGGAAAACGCTAGAATCCACGCTTTGCAATTGACCCCATCAAAGGAATTTGAATATGTCCATGTCCGACCGCGACGGTTTTATCTGGTATGACGGCAAACTTGTGCCCTGGCGCGATGCTACTACCCATGTATTGACCCACACCCTGCACTACGGTATGGGCGTATTTGAAGGGCTGCGCGCCTACGAGGCCGCTCAGGGTACGGCCATTTTTCGTCTCGAAGACCACACCGACCGCTTGTTCAATTCAGCGCATATCTTCCAGATGAAAATGCCCTACGACAAGGCCACCCTCATCGAGGCACACCGCGAAGTGGTGCGCGCCAACAACCTGAAATCCTGTTACATCCGCCCGATCTGCTTCTACGGTTCCGAGGCGATGGGTATTTCGGCCAAGACGCTGTCCACCCATGTCGCGATTGCCGCCTGGCCGTGGGGGTCTTATCTGGGCGCGGAAGGCATGGAAAAAGGCATACGCGTCAAGACTTCCAGCTTTACCCGCCACCATGTGAACGCGAACATGTGCCGCGCCAAATCTGTCATGACCTATGGCAATTCGATCATGGCTCACCAGGAAGCATCGAATGATGGCTATGACGAGGCGCTGCTGCTGGATGTGGAGGGCTTTGTTGCGGAAGGTTCCGGCGAAAATATTTTCATCGTCAAGAAGGGCAAACTCTACACGCCCGATCTGACCTCCTGCCTGGAAGGCATCACGCGCGATTCTATTTTCGTGCTGGCACGCGAAATGGGCATCGAACTCATCGAGAAGCGCATCACCCGCGACGAAATCTATTGCGCTGAAGAAGCCTTCTTTACCGGCACGGCCGCCGAAGTAACACCGATCCGCGAACTGGATCGCCGCACCATAGGCGCAGGTTCACGCGGACCGGTCACCACCCGATTGCAACAGGCTTTCTTCGATTGCGTGGCGGGCAAACATCCGCAACATACCAACTGGCTGAACTACATCTAAGGAGCGATTCCGTGAGCAAACAAGACATCACACAGCGTTACATCGAAGTGACCGCGCATGACCTTCCGCTGTCTTGCCCAATGCCCAACATGAGCGTGTGGAATGCCCACCCCAAAGTGATGATTCCGCTCAACAACGGCGGTGAGGCGCGTTGCCCGTATTGCGGCACGCTCTACAAGTTCAAGGGCGAATTGCCTCAAGGGCATCACTAATTCGGTGC
>JAVHSF010000141.1:0-1232 GCA_036172035.1 Gallionella sp.
TGATCGAGAATGCGGGCGACGACAAAATCCACCATGTCCTGCACGGTAGTCGGCTGGCAGTAAAAGCCGGGATTAGGCGGCATGATGACCGCACCCGCCCGCGCCAGTTTGAGCATATTTTCCAGATGGATCACTGAAAAAGGCATTTCGCGCGGCGCGAGTATCAACGTGCGCCGCTCTTTCAGCATGACATCGGCGGCGCGGGCGATCAGGTCGTCACTGATGCCGCCGGCAATCTTGCCCAGTGTACCCATGGTGCAGGGGCAAACCACCATCGCATCGCCGGGATTTGAGCCAGAGGCCATCGGCGCATACCAATCCTGGATGCCAAACACGCGAAGTTTGCCGTCAAACTGTCCCAGGCGTTCGCTTAACGCACGCTCGGCATCTTGCGGGCGGTTGGGCAGCACCAGGTTCATCTCCTGTTTGGCGACGATCTGCGCGGCCTGCGAATAAACCAGATGCACGCACTGACCACTGGCGAGCAGACACGCCAGCAGGCGCATCCCGTAGGGCATGCCGGACGCACCAGTCAAGGCAAGGGTGATGGTTTTCGCAGACATACTCTCTCCGGCTTATTGAGTTTATGAGGAGGGGTTTGCACTCACCGCTCCCCCGCTACAGACAACGGAAGTCTCCCGGCATTATCCATGAAACGCGCCGCGATCAATCCGTTCACCGTACCGAACACCAGTGCGGCCGTGGCAAATATCGGAATCAGATAGGCAATGCCGGCATGAGGGATCAGCCACAGATACACCACCGCCATCTGCCCGGCGATATGCGCAAAGGCGGCGAAGACGCTCTGGGTGACCGACCCGAACCAGCGCGCAGGCAGATGCTGCGTCAACGCCAGCGCCAGCAGACTGAGCAGCGCGCCGGACAGGCTGAGAAAAAAACCCGGCGTCAAAAAATTCCCGAACAACAGGCTGCCCGCCAGCACCCGCAGCAGCGACACCCACGCGGCGGTGCGCCAGCCGTAGCGCGCCAGCACGATCAAGGTGACGATATTGGCCAGACCGGGCTTCACCCCCGGCAAGGGTGACGGAATGGCGGCTTCCAGCACGGTCAACCCCAGTGCCACCGCAGCCATGCGCGCCAGATGATGATCTTCTGCGGTGGTATGAAGCATGACCGAAGATTGAGGGTTGAGGGTCGGGGACTGGGCAGGATGCACCACTCGCTCCTCGCTTCCTGGTTTTGAATCCTCAATCTTCAATCCTCGCTCCTAA
>JAVHSF010000142.1:0-1725 GCA_036172035.1 Gallionella sp.
CAAAGCGTTTATCGTCTCCACCGCCAGACGCAAATCTTCCCATACGCGCGCTTTTTCAGTCGGCTTGCGCAACAGGTAGGCGGGATGATAGGTGACGATCAGCGGAATGCCTGCATAGTCGTACACCCTGCCGCGCAGGGTAGCGAGCGTGGCATCCGAATCCAGCAGTGCGGTTGCCGCAGTCTTGCCCATGACCACAATCAACCTGGGCTTGAGCAAACCGATTTGCCGCTTCAAATAGGGCAAACACGCCGCAATCTCGCCCAGATGAGGCGGACGATTTTCCGGTGGACGACACTTGACGACATTCGTGATGTACGCGTTTGCGTTACGGCGAAGCCCGATGGCTATCAGCATATTGTCCAGCAACCTGCCCGATTCACCCACGAACGGTTCGCCCTCTGCGTCCTCTTCCTCGCCCGGCCCTTCGCCGACGAACAGCCAGTCGGCCTGCTGGTCGCCCACGCCGAACACGGTCTGCGTGCAACCCGCGCGCAAAGCGCACAGTTGGCAATCATGCACTTTCTGCTTGAGCTCCGGCCAGTCCACCCCGGCCAGCGGCCCTGCCGCGACCTTGCGCTGAAATGCGCGCAGGGTATCCTCACCCTCACCGTGTTCACGGAAGGTCATGCCCGTCCAGTCGTCCTCGTCATGCGGCGCGGCGAACAAGTCGGGCGGAACGGTCTCGTCGCCCGCCTCTTCCGTCACGGCTTCGGCGCTGCCGGTCTCCTCTTGCATCGCTGAATCGGTTGTCACTTCGTTGACCGCCGCAGGCGCGGGAACTGCCTCGTACGTCTGCGGCAGAGCCGCTGCCGCTTCGACTGCGGCCACCCGTTCAAGGGGCGCGGGCGCTTCGACTTCCGCCGCCTGCGGCGCAGGCAGATCGCGCCGCACCCACAGCGGGTACAGATTCATCTCGCGCAACATCGCTTCGCGCCTATCCATTCGATTCTCCAGCCGGAAAAGTCCACGCCATCACCAGCGCATCCTCGCTGCCCGCCGCATTGCGGTAATAGCCGCGCCGCACGCCGACCTCGCCGAATCCGGCGCTGCGATACAGCGCGATGGCAGGCAGATTGCCCGTGCGCACTTCCAGCAACACGCGATGCCGTTGCCCTGCAACCGCCGCCGCCAGCAAGGCTGTCAGCAACGCCCGCGCCACGCCCTTCCGCTGCTGCGCCGCCGCCACGGCAATGTTGAGCAACTCCGCCTCGCCCACGCCCGGCATCAGCACGGCAAACCCCGACAATTCACTGCCGGATTCCGTCACCAGACACTGATAGCCGCTGGCCAGCGCGTCACAAAAATTGCCGCGCGTCCACGGATAGGGCTGCACCGCCTGCTCGATGGCCAGCACCGCCGCCACATCCGCTGTCGTCATGGCGCGCATCATCGTTGCATTTTTTGTGCGGCGAGCCGTTCACGTTCGACGGTCTTCAGCGCCACCTTGTCGCGCAGATAAACCGGCAGCGCCAGCGCCGCCTCCACGCCGCACCCGGCGGCGAACACCGCCGCAGCCAATGACGCGATGGCGGCAGCCTGCGGCACGGCATCCGCATCCACGCCGGCCAACTGGCCGGCATAACGCGCCTGCAACGCTGCGCCGTGCGCGGCAAAACCGCTGCCCGCACCGAACCAGCCGTCGCCCGGCAACTCGGGCGCATCCTCCGGCTTGCACAGAGACGGCTCGCCGACCGTCTGCCAGCCGTCGGCGCTTCTTTCATA
>JAVHSF010000142.1:1825-4062 GCA_036172035.1 Gallionella sp.
TCCAAAGCGAGTATTTTCATTTATCGCCAACCAGCAGGATGACGGCCTGCGCCGCGATGCCCTCGCCGCGCCCGGTGTAGCCCAGTTGTTCGGTGGTGGTCGCCTTGACGTTGACCGCCGATTTTTCGACGCGCAAATCGTCGGCGATGTTGGTCACCATCTGTTGGATATGCGGTGCCATTTTCGGGGCCTGGGCGATGATGGTCGCGTCCACGTTGACCACGCGAAAACCCTGCCCGCGCACCCGGTGCAGCGATTCGCGCAGCAAAATCCGGCTGTCCATGTCCTTATACTTCGCATCGGTATCGGCGAAATGGCGGCCTATGTCACCCAGCGCCGCCGCGCCCAGCAGCGCATCGCAGATCGCATGCAACAACACGTCGGCATCGGAATGCCCGAGCAATCCTTTTTCATATGGGATATCCACTCCGCCTATCACCAAGCGGCGTCCCTCGACCAATTGGTGAACATCGAAACCCTGTCCTATCCTCATGCTATTTTCCCCTGCATCATTCTTTCATTCAGCAGCAATTCCGCC
Organism: Gallionella sp.; assembly: GCA_036172035.1. Taxonomy (GTDB): domain Bacteria; phylum Pseudomonadota; class Gammaproteobacteria; order Burkholderiales; family Gallionellaceae; genus Gallionella. The sequence goes on from JAVHSF010000142.1 coordinate 2,364, forward strand.
AGCCGCAAATCCTGCGGGTAAGTCACCTTGAAATTGCTGCTGTCCCCCGCCACCAGTCGGGGATGCAGCCCCAGTGCCTCGATGGCGGAAGCCTCATCGGTGACCGCCTTGCATTGTTGCAAAGCCTGCGCCAACAGTCCGGCGCGAAACATTTGCGGGGTCTGCGCCTGCCATAACCCGGATCTGTCTTCGGTGCGGGAGATGCGCCCGTCGGCATCAGCGCGCTTCAAGGTGTCCGCCACCGGCACGGCTAAAATTCCGCCCACCCTATCATTTTTCAACTCATTGATTAAAATCAATAAATTATCAATCATCAGACAAGGGCGCGCCGCATCGTGTACCAGCACCCAGTCATCCGGTTCCAGTTCGGCAGCCATCAAGCCGTTCAGCACCGTCTCCGCGCGCATCTCGCCGCCGCAATACAGCGGTTGCAATTTTTCGCCGAAAGACGACCAGTCGTAGCCGTGAAACAGCGTATCGTCAGGCGACAACACCACGAACACCGTGGAGATTTCCGCGCAGGCGCACAATGTTTTCAGCGCGTGAAAAATCATCGGCTGACCTGCCAGCGGCAGATATTGCTTGGGGGTGTCGTGTCCCATGCGCGCGCCAAACCCGGCGGCGGGGACTAAAGCGTGAAATTCAGTCATCTGCGGATTGTAATGTAAAACACCTTTCAGGCGTTTCAATAAAATGCCGTTTGAGCATTTCGGCAAAACGATGGCGTAGCGTTTCATTTATAATGCGCGACTCCGTTTTCACGCCCCAACCCCGCAATGCTGTTTACCTCCACGCATTCCCGCCCCCGCTATACCAGTCTTAACGGTTCGTCCGACGCGCTGGCGCTGGCGCAACATGCCGAAAAACATCCGCCGCTGGTAGTGATTTCGGCCAACGCGCTGGAAGCGCAGCGGCTGGTAGAAGAGATTCCGTTTTTCGCGCCCGGCTTGCGCGTGCATCTGCTGCCCGACTGGGAGACGCTGCCTTACGACCATTTTTCGCCGCACCAGGATCTAATCTCGGAACGCCTCTCGACCTTGCACCATCTGCGCAGCCAGTCCTGCGACGTGCTGGTCGTGCCGGTGACCACCGCGCTGTATCCGCTACCGCCGGTGGAATATCTGGCCGCCTACACCTTCTTCCTCAAGCGCGGCGAGAAACTGAATTTGCCCGCCCTGCGCGAACAGATGACACTGGCGGGTTACAGCCATGTGCAACAAGTGTTGTCGCCCGGCGAATTCTGCGTGCGCGGCGGCATCATTGATCTGTTTGCAATGGGCAGCGTGCTGCCTTACCGCATTGATTTGTTTGACGACGAGATCGAGACCATCGCCACTTTTGACGTGGACACCCAGCGCACGCTGTACCCCGTGCCGGAAATCCGCCTGTTGCCCGCGCGCGAGTTTCCGCTGGATGAAGCCGGACGGGCGCATTTCCGCCAGCGTTTCCGCGAGCAATTCGAAGGCGATCCCTCCAGGTCGCGCATCTACAAGGAAGTCAGCAAGGGCAATGCCCCGGCGGGGATAGAGTATTACCTGCCGCTGTTTTTTGAGCGGACTGCGACGCTATTCGACTATCTGCCGAAAAACGTCACGCTGTGCCTGCACGGCAAGGTGGATGAAGCCATCCGGCAGTTCGGCATAGATGCCGCCTCGCGCTACAAACTGCTTGGAGGCGACCCGCAACACCCGCTGTTGCC
>JAVHSF010000142.1:4162-5719 GCA_036172035.1 Gallionella sp.
CACCCCTTGCGCCACCGCCACTCTGCCCAACCTCGCGGTGAACCGCCACGCCGAGATTCCCACGCAGGCTTTTGCGCAATTTCTGCAAGGTTTCGACGGGCGCACCCTGCTGTTGGCGGATAGTCTGGGGCGACGCGAAATCATGTCGGGCTATCTGCTCGAATACGGCCTGAAGGCGGAAATCTGTGACGACTACACCGCATTTCTGAAAAGCCGCAAGCGTTTCATGCTGTGCGTAGGCCCCCTGCAACACGGCTTCCTGCTGTCGGACGAGAAACTCGCCATCGTCACCGAGACCGAGCTGTACACCGCGCAGCCGCGCAGCCGTGCCGCGCGCGCCGCGAAAAAAAGCAACGTCGAACAGATGTTGCGCGATCTTTCCGAACTCAAGCCGGACGACCCGGTGGTACACGAACAGCACGGCATCGCGCGCTACAAGGGGCTGGTCAACCTCGACCTGGGCGAAGGAACAGGCGAATTTCTGCTGCTGGAATACGCGGGTTCCGACAAGCTCTACGTGCCGGTCTCACAGCTGCACGTCATCAGCCGCTACAGCGGCGGCGCACCAGAGACCGCACCGCTGCACAAACTCGGTTCTGGTGCCTGGGATAAGGCCAAACGCCGCGCCCTGCAACAGGTGCGCGACACCGCCGCCGAACTGCTCAACCTTTACGCGCAGCGCGCCACCCGCAAGGGTCATGCCTTCAAGCTCATCCCGCGCGATTACGAGGAATTTGCCGCCGGTTTCGGCTTCGAGGAAACGCCCGATCAGGCCGAGGCGATCAGCGCGGTGCTGCTTGATCTGCAATCGGGTCAGCCGATGGACAGGCTGATCTGCGGCGATGTCGGCTTCGGCAAGACCGAAGTCGCGCTGCGTGCCGCCTTCGTCGCGGCGATGGCCGGCAAACAGGTGGCGGTGCTGGTTCCCACCACGCTGCTGGCCGAGCAGCATTTCCAGAGCTTCTCCGACCGCTTCGCCAACTGGCCGATCAAGCTCGCCGAACTGTCGCGCTTCCGCTCCGCCAAGGAAACCACGCTGGCGCTAAAGGAACTGGCTGAAGGCAAACTGGACATCATCATCGGCACGCACAAGCTGATCCAGAAGGACGTGAAGTTCCACAACCTCGGCCTGGTCATCCTCGACGAGGAACACCGCTTCGGCGTGCAACAAAAGGAAAAACTCAAAGCGCTGCGCGCGGAAGTTGATGTACTCACGCTCACCGCCACGCCGATCCCGCGCACGCTGGCGATGTCGCTGGAAGGGCTGCGCGATTTTTCGGTCATCGCCACCGCCCCGCAACGCCGCTTGTCCATCAAGACTTTCGTCAGCGCCTATAGCCAGGGCGTGATCCGCGAAGCCGTGTTGCGCGAATTGAAACGCGGCGGGCAGGTGTATTTCCTGCACAACGAAGTGGACACCATCGCCAACATGCAGGAGAAACTGGAGACGCTATTGCCCGAAGCGCGCATCCACACCGCACACGGCCAGATGGGCGAGCGCGAACTGGAAGCGGTGATGCGCGACTTCCACCACCAGCGTTTCAACGTGCTGCTGTG
>JAVHSF010000143.1:0-5718 GCA_036172035.1 Gallionella sp.
CTTATAATTAAAAAGGTTGTAATATTTTCAACAACTAATTGCGACAGAGCCTAAACAAAACGCATCGGCCTCATAACGTGAAGGTGTTGTTCAAACAGGTATTCGCCTCAAGCAAGCGTGCCAGCATGGGCATCAGGTTCATCCCGGTCTCTTCTTTCAACGCCAAAATCCTGTCTTGCATATCGTCCAGACGGATGGCGACCGGATCGCCATCCGTGGCAAAGGCGATGGTGTTACCGCTGTCGCAACTGGGCAGCGTTAGCGCGCGATCATCAAACGCGCTGAGAATGTGTGCAAATCCGCCGATTTCGCCGTGCTGCATGTCAATCAGGTTGACCGTCAGCAAACCTTGCTCAGTCAGTCGGCTGCGACAGGCCTGATAGAAAGGCCGGCTGTTCAACTGGCCGGGATGCGCATCTTCATCAAAACCATCCACCAGAATCAGGTCGAATTTCTTGTTCGTGCCGAGTACGAATTCCGCGCCATCCCCCACCACCAGATGGATGCGCTTGTCGTCTTCCGGCAGCTTGAAATAGTGTTGGGCGACGTTGACTACGGCAGGCTCGATCTCGACGATAGTCAAGTGCGATTGCGGGCGGTGGCGGTATAGAAATTTGGTCAGCGAGGCGGCACCCAGTCCGATCAGCAGCACGCGGCGTGGCCAGCGCGCCTGGTCGCGCAGCAGCAGTGCGGCCATCATTTCGCGGGTGTATTCCAGTTCCAGATTCCACGGGCGGGCAATGCGCATCGCGCCTTGTACCCAGTCCGATCCGAAATGCAGAAAGCGCACGCCGCCTGCTTCAGAGATGTCTATGGGAGTGCTCATGCTGGGTTGTCGGCCGGTAGGGTGGACAGCTTTTGCCCACCGTTATTCATTGTCCATTGGCTTAATAGTTGCCGCGCTTGTTCCGTCAGTTCGCTGGCGGTCATGCCGATGGCGGTATGTTTCGCCAGTTCGTCGCCCGCTGCGCCGTGCAAATAAACCGCCAGCAGCAGTGCATCGTCCGCACTCAGACCTTGCGCGCTGAAGGCGGCGATCATGCCTGCCAGTACGTCACCCATGCCGGGCGCGCTCATGCCGGGGTTGCCGGTGGGATTCATGAATAGTCGCCCGCCACGGGTGATGCACAGGCTATCCGCACCTTTGAGTACGACTGCACAGGCAAATATCCCGGCTAATTTTGTTACCGCCGCGCGACGGTCAGCCTGTATCTCGGCAGTGCTGCAAGACAGCAATCGCGCGGCTTCGCCCGGATGTGGTGTGAGTAGGGTCGGCGCCGCGCGCAGGGTCAGCAGTCGGCGCAAACCGACGTATTGGGCGATCAGGTTCAGCGCATCGGCATCCAGTATCAGTGTGGCAGGATTGCTTAGCGCATCGTGCAGAATTTGTTGCGCCGTCCGGCTGCGCCCCATGCCGCAGCCGAGTGCCAGCACACCGGAATTAAAAAGGTTTCTCATGTTTGCCCCTTCCCCATTGTTTGGGTGGGGATGGCGGTGGAGGGGGTGGGGTATCTCGGATGCCTTGTGCAACATTAGTTCCGGCTGCATAAAATCTATCATCGGCGCATCTTCGGCCAGCAAGCCGACATGCACACAACCCGCGCCCAGTTTGAGGGCGGCGCGTGCAGCCAGCAATGCTGCGCCGACCATGCCGGATGCGCCACCGATGACGGTGACAGTGCCGAACATGCCTTTGTGGCTGTCGTGCGGGCGCTTTGCCAAAAGGCTCGCGACCTGGTGTCGGCTGAGAAGGGTAATCGGTTGGGTCATGAAAGGGTCTGCTTATGTAAGCGGCGCGGCATAGTATAATCGCGTCCCGAATTTTATTCACACCCTCACCGTCATGTTTAAAGTCTCTGTCGGCAGTTCCGCCTTATCCGCTTTCCGTTTGGAAAAATTACGCGCCGCGATTAACGTCATCGCTTCCGATGTGAGGCTGGTTGATACGCGTCACTGTTATTTCAGCGTCCTGCAAGGGAAAAAACTGGATAAGGCGCAAGCCGCATTGCTGGATAAGGTACTGGGTCTGGATGAATCGGCAGGCGAACCCGCGCAACCCAAAATATCGGACAGCGTACTGGTCGTGCCGCGTTTGGGTACGATTTCGCCGTGGTCAACCAAGGCGACCGACATCGCGCAGCATTGCGGGCTGACCGGGGTGCAGCGCATCGAGCGCGGGGTGATTTATTACCTTGCTGGCAAAGACGGCAAGGCTTTGTGCCGACAGGAACAGGTGGCGGTGTTGTCTTTGCTGCATGACCGCATGACGGAATCGGTATTGGCAACACGGGAAGGCGCGGCGGAACAAATCTTCCGGCACGGCGCACCGCAACCGCTGGCTGTTGTGGATGTGTTGGAGGGCGGTGGCGCAGCATTGGCAGCCGCCAACCGCGAGATGGGGCTGGCACTGTCGGCGGACGAGATCGAGTACCTGGTCGAAAATTTCAGGAAATTGAAACGTAACCCGACCGATGTCGAACTGATGATGTTCGCGCAGGCAAACTCGGAACATTGCCGCCACAAGATTTTTAATGCCGACTGGGTGATAGATGGCAAAGTGCAGGACAGGTCGCTGTTCGGCATGATACGCAATACGCATAAACTCAGTCCCCAAGGTACGGTGGTCGCCTATTCCGATAATTGTTCGGTCATCGAAGGGGCGAGTGTCGAGCGCTTTTATCCGCGTGCCGATGGCAGTTACGCGTTCTCCGAGGAGCTGATGCACACCTTGATGAAAGTCGAGACGCACAATCATCCCACCGCGATTGCGCCGTTTGCGGGCGCTGCGACCGGTTCGGGCGGCGAAATCCGCGACGAAGGCGCGACCGGAACGGGTTCCCGCCCCAAGGCCGGGCTGACCGGGTTCTCGGTCTCTAACCTGAACATCCCCGGTTTTGCGCAGCCCTGGGAAAAATCTCCCTCTCCCCTTCAAGGGAAGGTCAGCGGTGGGGAGGGGGTTTACGGTAAACCTTCGCGCATCGTCACCGCCTTGCAGGTCATGCTGGACGGCCCGCTTGGGGGGGCTGCCTTTAACAATGAATTCGGTCGCCCCAACCTGGCGGGGTATTTCCGTACCTTTGAAGAGAACGTCAGCGGCGAAATGCGCGGTTACCACAAGCCCATCATGCTGGCGGGCGGGGTGGGCAACATCGCGGCGATCCACACGCACAAACACGAGCTGCCGACAGGCGCGCTGGTGGTGCATCTGGGCGGCCCTGGCATGTTGATCGGCTTGGGTGGAGGGGCGGCTTCCAGCATGGACACCGGCAGCAATGCCGAAAATCTGGACTTTGATTCGGTGCAGCGCGGCAACCCGGAGATGGAGCGGCGCGCGCAGGAAGTGATAGACCGTTGCTGGCAGTTGGGCGAAAACAATCCGATTCTGTCCATCCACGACGTGGGTGCGGGCGGCATGTCCAACGCCTTGCCGGAACTGGTGCATGGCGGCGGGCGCGGTGCAAAGTTCGAGCTGCGCGACATTCCGCTGGACGAGACCGGCATGTCGCCCAGACAAATCTGGTGCAACGAGTCGCAAGAGCGTTATGTGCTGGCCATCGCGCCGGAACGCCTGGAACAGTTCCGCGCATTCTGCGAGCGCGAACGTTGTCCGTTTGCGGTGGTAGGGGTGGCGACTGAGGACGATCAACTGACTGTGCATGACGGCGAATTCGCCAACGATCCGGTCAACATGCCGCTATCGGTATTGCTCGGCAAACCTCCCAGGATGACGCGCAACGTGGTGCGCGAAACGCCGCATCTGCACGCCTTCGATACCCGCGAACTGGCGTTGCGCGAATCGGTTGAACGGGTGCTGCGCCTGCCCGCAGTGGCGAACAAGACTTTTCTGATTTCGATCGGCGACCGCACTGTGGGCGGCATGACCGCGCGCGACCAGATGGTAGGTCCCTGGCAAGTGCCGGTGGCGGATGCGGCAGTCTCGCTGATGGGTTTCAACACCAACCGCGCCGAAGCGTTCGCGCTGGGCGAGCGCACCCCGCTGGCGCTGGTGAACGCACCCGCCTCGGGACGCATGGCGGTGGGCGAGGCACTCACCAACATCGCGGCGACGCGCATCGAAAAGATCGGCGACATCAAGCTGTCGGCAAACTGGATGGCCGCCGCCGGACATCATGGCGAAGATGCCGCGTTGTATGACACCGTGCGCGCGGTGGGCATGGAGTTGTGTCCTGACCTGGGCATCAGCATCCCGGTCGGCAAGGATTCGTTGAGCATGAAATCTACCTGGCAGGATGGCGGCGAGAATAAGTCCGTGACTTCGCCGCTATCGCTGATCGTGACCGCGTTTGCGCCTTGTCTGGACGCGCGCAAGACGCTCACGCCGCAACTTGTCGCTGACCCGGATACCACCGTGTTGCTGATTGACCTGGGGCAGGGCAACAATCGTATGGGGGGTTCGGCGCTGGCGCAGGTTTACAAACAGGTCGGCGATGTTGCGCCGGACGTGGATTCGGCTGCCGCGCTCAAGGCATTTTTTGAATTGATACAAACACTTAATTCAGATGGAGTATTGCTTGCCTACCACGATCGTTCCGATGGCGGCGCATTTGTCAGCCTGTGCGAGATGTCTTTCGCCTCACACCTGGGGCTGGACATCCATCTGGACGAGATGCACGGCGATACCTTGCGTAATTTGTTCAATGAAGAACTGGGTACACTGGTGCAGGTGAAAAACAGTGACGTGGCGCATGTCCTGCAAAGGGCGCATGACGCGGGGCTGAAAAATATCTATCGGATTGCCACCCTCAACCGCACGGACAGGCTGGAAATCAGCCGTGGCGGCGAAAGCGTGTTTAGTGAAAGTCGTGTCAATTTGCAGCGTATCTGGTCGGAGACGACTTACCAGATGCAAAAGCTGCGCGACAACCCGGACTGCGCGCAACAGGAATTCGACCGACTGCTGGATGTCGCCGATCCCGGCCTGCATGTGCAGCTGACTTACGACCCGAACGAATCGTTTCTTCCCTTAGGTAAGGGGAAGTTCAGTGGTGTGGGGGAAGTTGCGAGTACCCCGCAAGGGAGAGGAAGCCGACTTTCGCGTCCCAAAATCGCCATCCTGCGCGAGCAGGGCGTGAACGGCCAGATCGAAATGGCGGCAGCGTTCGATCGTGCCGGATTTGCGACGGTGGACGTGCATATGAGCGATGTCATCAGCGGGCGCGTCAGCCTCGCCGACTTCAAGGGCGTGGCGGCCTGCGGCGGCTTCTCTTACGGCGACGTGCTGGGGGCGGGTGAAGGCTGGGCGAAGTCCATCCTGTTCAATGGCCGCGCCCGCGACGAATTCGAGACGTTCTTTAAGCGCGATGACACCTTTGCACTGGGCGTGTGCAACGGCTGCCAGATGATGAGCAATTTGCACGAGATCATCCCGGGTGCGGAGAACTGGGCGCACTTTTCGCGCAACCAGTCCGAGCAGTTCGAGGCGCGCTTCGTGATGGTGGAAGTGCAGTCCTCGCCCTCCATCCTGCTGGCTGGCATGGCGGGCAGCCGGATGCCGGTGGTGGTGGCGCACGGCGAGGGCTATGCCGACTTCGGCAACGAAGCCCGACTCGCCGCTGCCCAGCCGCTGGTCGCGTTGCGCTATGTGGATCATCGGGGCGCGGCGACTGAAACCTATCCGCTCAACCCCAACGGTTCGCCGCAAGGCATTACCGGGCTGACTACACCGGACGGGCGTTTTTCCATCATGATGCCCCACCC
>JAVHSF010000144.1:0-1230 GCA_036172035.1 Gallionella sp.
CAGGGTGTTGTTATTACCCGCAGGGGAAAGCCAGTAGCGCGTCTCGTTCCCGAGCCGCGATCAGGGGGCTTCGACTGGTCTGACTTGCACAATTGGGTATCTGCACCACCGACATCGGGCTTGACTGTTGCTGAAATGCGCGAACAGGATCTGCTGTGATCTACCTCGATACTTCTGTGCTGGGCGCGATCTTTTTTCGAGAACCCGGCGCGGCCAATCTTGTGTCTCGACTCGAAAGCCAGCGTAAAGCGAAACTGATGATTTCGGCGTGGACTTTAACCGAGATGGCCAGCATCGGTGGTATCAAACAGCGGACAGGTGCCATTGATGCCGAGACCCGCCAGCAGGCAATCGCCAATTTTCAGCGATTTGCATCCATGCATCTTGGTACAGTAGAAATTGATCCTGCGGATTTTCGTACCGCAGCGGTACTTATCGAATCGCCCACCGCACTGCGTGCAGGAGACGCGCTGCATCTGGCAATTGCTCGCCGCCTGGGTGCCCGAATCGCCAGCCTCGACAAGAGATTGTGTACGGCAATTAAGGTATTGGGCCTGGCTAGCTTTGAGCTTTCGTGAGAATGTCACTGGTCATTCTCGCAACGAATGAAAGACGACAAAACGCCAACCGTTAGAGAAATCTGTTGGGCAAAAAATCTGCTCATTCTCAGCCGTTGCAAGGATGATCTGGAGCGCGAGTTTTGAGTGATGCACGACAAAGGCAAAAGTCGGCGTTGGCTGGACGGTGGCAAGCGCCGATGTTTCTCGATACAGCACGGGGGCGTTCATGAATAGCGAGGCTGACTTTATTGAAGTTGATTTACGAGCCGATGAAAAGAAGCTCATCTTGGCGCTTGCTGATTTTTGGGTGAGGGATGAAACGACACAGGCAGATCTGCAAAACGGCAGGAAGAAATGGATCAGATTCAGGCCGGATGTTGTTTCCGAGGTCATGAGTGAGCTGTCTTACCACTACAACCGGTGCAAGAGTACCACTAAATCAGAACGACTGGATGAACTGATCAGCCATCTTGAAATCGCGCTTTCAGCCAGCAGGAGATAGTCGCCCACATCACTGCTCAGTGGCGAGATATGATGAAAAACTTCCGCAGCTGCTACGAAGCGTATCCGCAAATTCGCCAGACGCTGCCTGGCGAATTGTCTGAACAGCTGAGTAGTCCTAACAAACTGTAGGATATCGGCGATCAGTTTTGTCAGGGCTGGTCGCACT
>JAVHSF010000145.1:0-1225 GCA_036172035.1 Gallionella sp.
AGCAGGTGGAGCAGGTGCTGCGGGGACATCAACTACTGGTGGTGTGGGTGTGGGTGTGGCTGCTGCTGCTGCTGCTGCTCTTGCTCTGTTAGCCTCCAACTCTACAACTTCGCATCATGCAACGACGACTCATCATCCTTGATGTGTAATTAACCCAATACTTGAATACCAATCAAATTCGCACAACTAGGGAGGTTTTATGAAATTACAATTAACTATGACTGCTTCGGTGCTTGCACTTGTAATGCTTGGTGGCTGTGTAACTACTAGTGTAGGGCCTGGTAGCAAGCAGTCTGATACTCCGCCGCAAATTGTCACTGATAAAGACCAAAAAAATGTGTGGGATCACCCGAACGCATTTGGTCCAGTTCCTGAGGAATTAAAAGCCAAAGGATTGTCCACCTGTGTTGCTGCAGGTTTCAAGGAAGCGTTGGGTTATCATGCTCATGCAAAAGATATAAACGGTAAAGAGTTTGCTGAGGGTGCTTATTTGTGCGCCGGTGATCAAGATAAGAAATGATTGGTGAGTCTTGTTGCTGATTTAATCTAAAGCCCACGTCAACGTGGGCTTTTTTACATATAAGGGGATGAAAATGGCTATCTTACGTGGTTTTCTTCAATTGACATTGCTCTGCTGGGGATTGGCGATGGGTTCGGCATGGGCTGCGGGTGGCTATATTTCAGAAATGTCGGGCAAAGTTACGGTCGCTGTGGGGCAGTCCGCACCACGGTCTGCCGCAATAAATACCCCATTGTTGTCCAATATGACAATTAATACAGCAGAGAAAAGTCATGCTGTTTTGAAATTTGATGACGGACAAATGGTGACATTACGTGACAATTCTAGCTTTCATATTAGTGAATATCGTTACGTACCCAAACATGAAGAACAGAGCAGTATTGTGTTCTCCATGTTGCAAGGAGGGATGCGCTTTGTCACAGGATTGATTGGTAAGCATAATAGAGCGGCTTTTAGCTTGTCCACGCCCACCGCTACCATAGGGATTCGTGGTACTGAAGTGATGATAGTCACGATCAATGGAACAACTTATATGCAAGTTGTGTCGGGTTCGATTTCTGTGACAAATGCGGCGGGCACGGCGGTGTTTGGTGTTGGAGAAACAATCGCTGTCACTTCTGCCAGCAGCTTGGCTAGTGCTATTCCCGCATCAGCATTACCTGCAGGTGCTTTTGCCAATATTCCTGTGACCTCAATCGGTGGTGC
>JAVHSF010000146.1:0-5667 GCA_036172035.1 Gallionella sp.
TTGACGGTGGCGGGATGCGCTTGATCTGGACGAGACAGGCGTACAACGCGCCGTAGAAAAATGCGCTACTGCCTCATGGCATCCTGTTTTGGGGGTAGTCGGGAGCCTCGTTTGAGGTGAGTTTTAGCGCCGCGACCAGCAGCATGACGCTGCCTGCCGCCAGTACGCCTATCGTTAGAATGAGCGGTACGTTCCCCGAAAAATGGAACAGTTCGCGCAGTGCCGGAATGAGCAGCGTCAGTGCCAGCCCGGTAGCAGTGCCGAGCAATATCCAGCGTAGCGCCGGATTGGCTTCCGTCCGTTCTGTTCCTGGCGTGCGGTTGCATAACAACAGGGCGATGTTGCTTGCTACCATCGCTGCGAATACCAGTGCGCGGGTGGTGTTTTCATTCTGTCCTATAGACCATGCCACCCAGTAAACCCCGCTGACAACGGCGAGTGCTGCGATGCCTTGCAACAGGCTGAGTGTCAGTCGTCGGCCTGCGAACAGGGATTCATCCGCCGCTCTGGGGGGACGCTGCATGAGATGCTTCGCTTCGGCTTCGGCCTCGAAAAAGATCGAGCAGGCCGGGCCGATGACCAGTTCCAGAAACATGATGTGGGCGGGCATCAGCAGGAGCGGTTTGCCCAGCAACACCGGCAGCATCGCCATTCCAATGATGGGCAAATGCACCGCCAGCGTGTAACTCATGGCGCGGCGCAGGTTGTCGTAGATGCGTCGCCCCAGGCGTATCGAGGCGACCAGCGAGGCGAAATCGTCATCCAGCAGCACCAGGGCTGCCGCTTCGCGTGCCACGTCGGTGCCACGTTGCCCCATCGCTACGCCGATGTGTGCGGACTTGAGCGCGGGCGCATCGTTTACGCCATCACCGGTCATGGCGACGATTTCGCCGTTGGCTTTGAAGGCTTCGACCAGACGCAATTTTTGTTGCGGCACGATGCGCGCAAACACCTGAACATCGCGCAGTTGCGCGCGCAATTCGGCATCGGACAGTTGATTCATTTCAGTCCCTGCCAGCACCCGTCCGGCGGGTAGACCAAGTTCCCGGGCGATGGCCTGCGCGGTTCCGGCATGGTCGCCGGTGACCATCACCACCCGGATGCCTGCGGCGCGGCATTGGGCGATGGCCTCTTTTACATCCGGGCGCAGCGGGTCTTGCAGGCCGAGCAGGCCGACGAAGGAAAATTCGATGTCATGCTGGCGCTCGGGCCAGCGTGGTTCCGGCGAGTTGCCGGGCGACCTTCCCGGCAATAATGTCGCGCGCGCCACGCCCAGCACCCGCAAGCCTTGATCGGCCATTGCACTGGCGGCATGGGCGAGTGTCTGCGCTTCGGTTTCCGGCAGGTGGCACAAATCTATGATGGCTTCCGGCGCACCTTTGGCGGCGACCAGATGGTGGGGTTGATCGTCGCCCCGCCAGACGTGGGACATTGCCAGCATTTCGGGCGACAGGCTGTATTCGTGGACGATTTCCCATTTGTCGTGGAGGTGTTCGCTGCCCGTGAGGGTGCGTTTTCCAAGATCGTGCAGGGCGCGCTCCATCGGGTCAAGAGGCTCTTTTTCGCTGGCCAGAATGCCGAATTCCACCAGCTCGTGCCAGGGTTCGGGTAGTTCGGTGAGCGCATGAACCTCCCATATTTGCCCGTTACCGTACAGCTTCTTGATTACCATGCGGTTCTCGGTCAGCGTGCCGGTCTTGTCGGTACACAACACCGTACTCGCACCCAGCGTTTCGATCGCATCCAGCCTTCGTGTCAGCACACCGCGTTGCGAAATGCGCCACGCGCCGAGCGACATGAAAATGGACAGAATCACCGGGAATTCCTCCGGCAGTGCGGACATTGCCAGACTGATGCCGGCCAGCAGGGCGTTCAGCCAGTGTCCGCGCGTAAACCCGAAAATCAGCACCAGCGCGATGCACAGCGCGATGGCGATGAAGGCCAGACGGCGCACCAGATGACCGATCTGGCGGCGCAAGGGCGAGTCCCCCGTGCGGGTGTCTTCGAGAGACTGACCGATTTGGCCGATGGCGCTGGCACGGCCTGTGGCGATAACCTGTCCGATGCCGCTGCCTTGCACCAGCACCGTTCCGGCATAGACAAAGGGCAGGTTGTCGCCGCCGGGTTGCCGTGCGGGTGAGTCGGCTGCGCCGGCCTGTTTGTGTACCGGTGCCGACTCGCCAGTCAGCATGGATTCATCGGCAAACAGATCGTTGCAAGCGAGCAATACGGCATCCGCTGCAACGCGATCCCCTTCATCCAGCAACAGCAGATCACCCGTGACCACCTCGCGTCCGGCGATGCGCTGAGCCTTGCCATCGCGCATGACCCGTGCGCGCGGGCTGGATAAATCGCGCAAGGCTTCCAGCACCCGTTCGCTTTTCTGCACCTGAAAGATCGTCATGGCGATGATAATTACCACGAAGCCCAGTAGCATCAGTGCGTCATCCCTATTGCCCAGCAGCAGGTAGATGCCGCCCGCCGCCAGCAGCAGCAAAAACATCGGTTCTTGCAGAATTTCGGCGGCGATTTGATATAGACGGCGCGGATGGGGCGGGGTTAATTCGTTGTAGCCGGATTCCGTCAGGCGCTGTAGTGCCTGTGCTGTACTCAGTCCGCTAGAGTGTGTGTGCTGCGGCATGGTGTTTATCCAGGTAACTTCTGGGTTGCGACGGGGCGAGCATAGCGCGATAGTGCGGCAAACGTAAGTCAGAGCCGGGTTTCAGTCAGGTTTTATCAAGAAAGGGCTGCATACCTGACGTGTTTCGGGTAAATTGCGCATCCATTTTTGGTGATGGAACTTATCCGGGGCAGATTTATCTGACGGATTTCATAAAATTTTAAGGAAACGAGATGACGCAATACAGCAAACGCATGGTAATCGCACACTGGCTGACTTTGGCACTGCTGATTGCTGCCTGGTTTTTGGGCGACAGTCTGGATGAGGCAAGGCATGGTGAGGGTGCGACGATTCTTGGTTACATTGTGCACGCGGTTGTGGGGGGGGCGGTTTTGCTGTTGGTCATGATGCGCTTGTTCTTTCGCAGTAAAGATGGTGTGCCTGCCCCGATGGGCAATACGCCGATGGACAAGGTAGCTACGGGCATCCACCACCTTTTATATCTGGTGCTGTTCTTGTTGCCGGTGAGCGGGGTGATTACCGTGCTGAGCAGTGATGTGGGACGCGCTTTGCTGGCGAATAATGCTACTTTGTTGCCGAAGAAATTTTCCGGTGTGTTTGCCCATGATGTGCATGAAACGCTGGTGACGGTATTGATCGTGCTGGTAGTCGTGCATCTGCTGGGCGCGATCAAGCACCAGTTCATCGCTAAAGATGGTTTGATGCAACGCATGATGTTGCGCCGCAAATAATTTGCCAAGGCAAGGCATAGGATAAGGACACTGCGGTGTCCTTTCTTATGCCTGTTTGAATTGAGATGCCGTGTCACAGGGTGCTGCCCGGTGTTTGGTATGGCCGATTGCGCAGGATGACGCTAACTCATTATGGCAAAATGGTATTTCTGGTTACCCACAAAAACTGTGGATAACTTTGTGGGGAATTGTGTGGGATGTGCTGCTAACCCTATGTCTGAAAAGGGTTTTATGCGTCGCGCCTATTTTCTGGATGATTAAATATCCTTTAATAATCATGTGGTTGTATTATTGGATGGGGCTGCTACAACGCTGTCAGGCTGTTCATTTCCCGTTTTTGGCGGTGCGTGACTTGCCCACATTATCTGTGCATAAGGTTGTGGGGTATTGTGTGAGTTAAAGCACTAAGGGCATATCTGGCAAGGACTTTTGCCGGGTTGCCTGTTTTTTGACAAGTTGAAAAAAGCGGCTAAAAAACCAAACTTATTTCAGATGGTGTTAGTATCTCGCGCCGTGAAACGGGGCGCAAAATTGTAACGAGGACGTGTTAACTCAATGATATTTCCAAAACCGCTTATATGTTTGCCCCTTGGCGTGCTGTTTTGATATGGGACGCGCATTAACTGTCATACATGCTCTGGGATTGATGCTCGTGGTGTTCAGCGGCGCATACCTGATCCCCGTGGCGACTGCCTTGATTTATGGTGATCATGCGATGCTGCTGGATTTCGTGTCCGCGATGCTGTTCACTATGTTATCCGGGGTGCTGATGTGGCTGCTGACGCGCCGCTATAAACGCGAGCTGTCCATTCGTCACGGCTACCTGCTGGTGACGACCATGTGGGCGGCGATGCCGGCCTTTTCCACCATTCCCCTGTTGATGACCATTCCCGGTTTGTCGTTTACCGATGCCTATTTTGAAACGATGTCCGGCCTTACCACCACGGGGGCGACTGTGCTGGTCGGGCTGGATGCCTTGCCGCCCGCGATCAATGTCTGGCGGCATGAACTGAACTGGCTGGGCGGCCTGGGTGTGATCGTGCTGGCGGTCGCCGTGCTGCCGCTGCTCGGCATTGGCGGACGGCAACTGTTCAAGGCGGAGACACCCGGGCCGATGAAGGATTCCGCGCTGACGCCACGCATCGCCGATACCGCGCGCAATCTGTGGGCGGTTTATCTGGGCATCACATTGCTTTGCATTCTTTCTCTGAAACTTGCCGGAATGAACTGGCTGGATGCGGTCTGCCATGCCTTTGCCACGATGGGACTGGGCGGTTTTTCAACACACGATGCGAGTATCGGTTACTTTAATTCTCCGAAAATTGAATTTGTGTTAATTGTCTTCATGATGCTGGCGGTACTCAACTTCGCCACGCATTTTCTGGCCTTGCGCGAAAGAAGTCTGACACCCTACCGTAGAGACCCCGAAGCCATCGCTGTGCTGACCCTGATTCTCGGCAGTTGCGTGGGGATTGCTTTTTTTCTGTGGTGGAATAACGTCTATCCGGTGTTCTGGACGGCTTTGCGTCATGCCGCTTTTAATGTGGTTTCGATCGCCACCAGTTCTGGTTTTGCCAGTGTTGATTATGCCCAATGGCCGATTTTTGCACCCATCTGGATGATGTTTTTGGCTTGTATCGCGGCCAGTTCAGGATCGAGTGGTGGCGGTATCAAGATGATGCGTACGCTGGTGTTGGTGAAGCAGTCCGGGCGTGAGTTTCGTAAGCTGCTGCATCCGGCCATCATGGATCCGATGAAGATTGGCGGTTATTTGGTGCCTAATACCATTGTGTTTTCCGTGCTGGGTTTCATTTATCTGTATTTCATGACGACCGCCAGTCTTACTTTTCTGCTTTTAATCAGTGGGATGGACTTTATTTCGGCGTTTTCTGCGGTACTCGCCTGCCTCAATAATTTCGGTCCCGGTTTGGGTGTGGTCGGGCCGTCCAGCAATTATCAGGGGTTGAGCGATTTTCAGACCTGGGTCTGCACCTTCGGCATGTTGGTCGGGCGTCTGGAAATCTTCACCGTGCTGATTCTGTTCACGCCGAGCTTCTGGCGCCGTTAAAGTGTGACAATCACCAAGTCATTGGCGACCGCGCGCGTGGCCTCGACCTGAAAATCCACGCGATTGTAAGGTTCGGATTCCGCCCGGGCAGCCAGTGAGCAGGATAACGGACTGATCAGCAAGGCAATGCGTAACATGATTTTCTCCCGATAGGGATGAATGGGGCGGTAAACAAAGGCTATGTCGCAGTTACGTGTTGAATTTGATTGAACCAGCCCATTAAATCA
>JAVHSF010000147.1:0-5666 GCA_036172035.1 Gallionella sp.
CCTTCGGGATGCAAATAGCCTACCACGCCGTGCGCGTTTGCCACGCGCCAACCCAGCGGCATAAAGCATTTATACAAATTGGTTTGCACACCTTTGAGCAGCGGGTAATTTTGCCGGGCGTTGAGGAACGCTTGGGTGGCTTGTTGCGCGGCGCACTCAGCGATGTAGTCGGGACGGGCGGCGGGGATGTCTAAAAACAACTGGGCGCGTTTATCGGTGGTTTCTTTGGCGCTTAATTTGCGGATGGCGAACTTCGGATCGAAATCCGACAGAAGCGATTGTTCGTTCCATTCCACCTTAATCCAGGGCGGGTTTCCCAAGATTAAATCAAAGCCGCCACGGGTGGCAAAAATGTCGGCGAATTCCAATTCCCAATGTAAAAAATGTTGCTGTTCCGCCAAGGTTTGCGCCAAACGCAGCCGCTCGTTGGTTTGCAGCAGCACGTCTAAATTAACGTGGCCATGACGGTCGCGCTCCACTTCGAGGTTCAGCCGTGCCTGCGGTAATGTTTCGGGAAAGAGTTCGTCTGCCCCCTCTGTACCTGATTGCGCTTCACCATGCACCAGCAATTCGAGGTCGTGCCACCACTCTTCGCGTTGGGGCAGTTTTTCCGATTCGGTGACCGGCCAGAACCACAGCGCACACCAGTAATCCATCACCAGTTTGAGCCGGCGATAGGCAGATGCGTTCTTCACTCTCTCGGACAGCATTTCCCGCGCCCAAACTTCGTCTTTATCGCTGGTGGTCGTCGGTGAACGGTTGAGTGCGGGGTCAGGCCAGACATGCAACTCGTCTGATGTGAGCGCGCGGATATTGGCGAGCTCTTGCGCGTGCTGCTGCCAAAGCTGTGCGACTTGCTGTGACAGTTTTTTGGCGCGGTTAATCTCATCCTGGGTGAGCGGGGCATTGAATGCGACGCGCCACTTCTTGAACCGCTCCATGTGCGCGGGTTCAAGGCTTTTCAACACCTTGTCCGACGCGCTCGCCATTCCAGAATCAGGGAGCAGGAAGTGCCAAATTTGGTGTGACGCCAGAATCCCCCTCTCCCCCAGCCCCTCTCCCGCCAGTGGGCGAGGGGAGAGAGGAATCCGCTCCGGTGCGGCGCAGCGCCAGTCGCGCTCGGGTATATCCTTTTCGCCTCTACCGGGGCTTAACTGCGCAGAGGAAAACACCTCGCGCCGACAGCCCACCAGAGAATTGCCATTGACCAGTTGCATACCAAACCACGGCACATGTGCGCCTTCAAAGATGGCGTTCAGCCACAACGACACTTCGGCAAGTTGCACGGCGATTGGGTTCAAGTCCACGCCAAATACGTTGTTGTCGGCGAGGTACATTTTGACGCGCTGTTTCTCGCGTGTGTAATCGTCATGCGGAATGAGCTGATCGAGTTCTTTTTGTTTGCGCAGCAGGTATTCTTCGGCAAGCTGGTTGATGGCTTCGTTCAAGAACGCCGCAGATCCCATCGCCGGTTCGCAGACGGTGAGCTGCAAAATATCGTCCGCGCATTTGAGGTCTTTTAATAACTCCTTGAGGGCGTATTTAACCAGGCACTGCGTTAATACTTCCGGGGTGTAATACGACGCGCTCTTTTCACGGGCACGCCCGGCCAAGCGGTAGATGAATTGGCCTTTGGGATGAATGCGCGGCTCGCCGTTAAACAGCGTCTCGTCTTTGCTGTAGTTGGCCGCGTCGCGCGCGGGTACAAACCAGGCTGCCGCCAGCGGGTCGTAAGTTTCTCCGCTGCCGCGTTCGGCGGGCGCTTCGTCTTCCGGCTCTTCGTCGTCTTCGTCAATTTCGGGCGTTTTGTTTTTGCCTGCTGATTTCACTTCATACAACTCTTCTTCGGCAAAGAATCCCCTGAACGACAGCAGCGATTCATATACCGCGCCCAGTTGGTTAATCCCCAGTTGCGCGTAAGAGATACGCCCTGCCTTGCCACGGCCTTTGGCTTCCGCCAGCGACATCAGCTTGATGACTTGCTGCATGACCCGGTTGCGCAGCTTCACCGAGTTGAGAATTTTCAGCTTTGTGGGGTCGAACAAGTGTCCTTGCAAGGGGGCGAGTCGAAAGCCGTTGCTGATAGTACTGTTCAGCTCTAGCCCGCCCAACATTTTCCCCTGTGCGGGGAATCCTTGCCAGATCAGGCTGAATAAGGCTTCCAGTGATTCGTGGATATATGTGCCATCCAGCGCTTCCGGCGTGTTGAGCGACAGATTTTCGAGATCACGCAGGTGTTCCAGACTGTAACCGCGCAAATATGCGGCAGCTTGCACCGGCGCATAACCCAACTCGGGACGCGCTTCCAGATACATCAAAAACAACATGCGATACATGAAGGTCAGGCATTCGCGCGACAGCTCAGACGCAAGGTCAATGTCATTGCGCTCGAAGATTTTTTCTTTGGCGATTTCGCGCTTGTAGCGGATGGCTTCGTTGCCGATCAGCTCGATGGCCTCACGCAGTGCGTATTTAAGCTCACCCGATACGCCAAAAGCGTGTTTGTGGGAATTGCTGTCCAGCGTGTCGAGCAGTGCCATGCCCTCAAGTGGCAGTACCGATTGTTTGCTGGCGAGTGCTGCTGCAGCACGGAATAATTTGTCGTCACGCGGACCGAAGATTTCCGGCAAGTCAAAACGCAATAAGGCTTTGCGCGCCCATTTGCTGCGCTCAATCACCAGCAGTTCGTTGTGTCCCAGCAACAACAGCCAGCGCGGCGGATGGGTGTCAGAAAACACAACTTTACTGATGGCGGTTTCCCAATCTGTTTCTGGGATTAAAGCGGGTTCAGCATCTGGCGATTCACTCGGTGCGAGCGGCGCGGCGTTTAACACGCACCAGTCGTCGTCGCTGGCCGACATCTCCATCGGTGCGAGAGCAATCACCAGTGCCGGGTTGCCTTCCGTACTGCGGTAACAGGCCAGCACCGGCAACTCACCCGCTTCAAATTCCACTGTTTCCGGCTTCAGTTCGTAGCCCAGCGCAGGCAGCAATAGTTCAGCTAGTTCACGCAGCAAGACCACGCGATCACTTAGTGTGCGCGCCTTGAGAGTCCTGTCACGCAAGCGAAAATATTCTCCCGCCATACTGCGCAACCGCGCGGCAGGTGAAGCGCTACCTTGCTCTTGCCAACTGGCGAACAATTCCTTGAGGTCATTTTCCAACACTTCATCCAGATAATGCTGGCTGTAGAAGTCGTTGGAATTTTCAATACCGGTTAGCGGGAAGGCCATATTGTGTCCATTAAGAAATCAATACTGCTGCAACAGTTAAATGGGCGCGTTCATCCAGTTCCAGCGTCACACTAACCCAGCGTTTGTATTCTTTAAACAAGGTGTCAATTTCACTCACCCGCTGCGTTTGCTTGTGTGCTGCGGCTTTAGCTAACGGAGTGTCGCTCACGGCTTGGAAGTCGAGTTCAAGCTGCTGGAGATGTTGGCCACGTAATTGATCCAGACGCGCGAGTTCGGTAGTGGCACGTTCACGCATTTGTGTGCTGAACTGTTTTTGTAACTGCAACATACGCCGTCCGGCATGGTCGAGTGCCGTCGGCAACAACGCTTGCAGTGCTTTGGCATCAAATGATTTTTGTGCATTGGGGAATTCTTCATGCCCCAGCCCGGTGGATTTAATCAACTCATCAAAAGACAGGTCACCCAACACCCTGCCGTCATCAGCCACCCGGACAGCAAACCAGTCATTCAGCATCGGCTGACCACGACGGTTTGGAATCAGTGCGGAGATAAGCACCAGAGATTGTCCGGCGGCAATGCCACGCGGAACCCGAATGACCGGCGCACGTTGGCGGCCGACCAATGACAGCAGTTTGAAATCAAGCCATTGCAACATAGGGTGCAATGGCCATAGGTAATGGATATTAGGCCAGGCATTGCCATCGCGTGCTGTCTTGATGGCAGTCTTCACCACTTCGATGTTAGCGCTCAGCGCATAGATATGATCGCTCGGGCGCATTTCCGGCGCGAGCTGCTGCTTAAGGAAACGATCAAGATCATCGTCCGGTTGCAACTCGATGGTTTGGTGGCGCTCATCCGCTATGGGATGTGTTTTTAATCGGTCGTGCTGGTGCAGGAATTCCAGTCCGTGTCGTGTGTAATCAAAATCACTACGGAAGAGCGACAAGGGCTGCTTCGTTTCAGCAGGTTCGGCGGGGGCGCTACCGCCCATCAGCGCATCCAGCCAATCCATCCGTTCATCATTGGCATTGAGCGTCGCAGCGAAGGCATCAGGCGATTCCCCTTTTTCAAGTGCCTGCGCGACACGCTGTGTTTCGGCCTCTTCATCGTAAAGCCCCATAAAGATGGACGGGTCGCCGATATTTTTGGCCGCTTGCTCGTCTTTCTCTGTGAGGATTTCCAGGATGCGCATATCACCGCGAATCTTGGGATTGTCCGTTTCATTGAGCAGATAGGCGATCAGCGGGGTTTTATCCTGACCGTAGCGATCTACACGTCCGTTACGTTGTTGAAATACCATCAACGACCATGGAATATCGAAATGCACGAGACGGTGCGATTGAAAATGCAGGTTAATACCTTCGGAGGCCACATCTGAGGCAATCAGCAAGCGTAGTGGCGAGAGCGTCCGGCCAAAATCCTCAACAGTCTTTTGAATTTCAGTATCCGGCAATTGACCATGCAAGATAGCAACTGCATTGTCTTTCAGGCCCAGCTTTTTGGCTAAATGCTCACGCAAAAAATGTAAAGTTTCAATGCGCTCAGTGAAAATCACCAGACGATCAGCGGGATTGTCCGAATGCCAACGCCAGATGGGGTCACTTTTCAGGCGACTCACCAGTTCATTCAGTTTGCTGACCTCATCAGGCGCAATGGCCTCGACCGCAACACGCAGCTCATCGAGAACAGGAATATCAGGATGTGAAGCATCCTTTTTTGTCAGGCGTGTAATGCGCTCACGCACCGTTTTCGCGCAGGCTGCGGGCGAGGATAGCAGCGACTTTTCAAGAATAGTACGAAACAGCATCTCCGCGCCGGTTCGTCGATCTTGATCGATATTCAGATTCAGGTTTGCTAGCGTGGCAAACGCATGCTCCTCGGCGGCACTGGGCTTTGCCCGAAAACGGAAAACTTGTCGATCAGGGAACTCCGTGTGAATTTCATCACGCACGTCCTTTTTGAAGCGTCGAACGAACAGGTGCTCGACATCTTCTTTCGTATAGTCCGATTTACGCGGCAAAATGGTGGGGTCGAGCATACGCATCAGGCTGGCGAAGCTTTCTTTGTCGCCGTTGTGCGGTGTGGCGGTGAGCAGAATCAGTGCGTCCGAACGTTGCGCCAGTAATGAGGCAAGCTTATTGGTGAGTGTTCGGTTGCCTTTGTAGGAAACATTGTGTGCTTCATCAATGACGATGACATCCCAGTACGCAGTCTCCAGATAATGCCGGTACTCGGTATCACGCTTGAGCGTGTCCACCGAAATGATAGTCTTGTCGTGATAATGAAACGGATTGTGATTGGCAGGCAATTGCCGCCGGATACGCTGGATCCCCGCTGAATCAAGGCGCGTCAGTGGAATCGAAAATCGCGACCAGAATTCCTTCTGAAACTGCTGCATCATGCTTTTGGTGGTGACCACCAAAATACGCCGTCCTTTGCCACGTCGCATCAACTCAGAAACTAAAATTCCAG
>JAVHSF010000148.1:0-1219 GCA_036172035.1 Gallionella sp.
CGTAGATACCGTCTTGCCCGTCAAACGATTTTTGCATAATCGCGCTGATAGGGACGCTGTGTTTTGAGTACCCCGAAGCACAGATGCACCAACTTGCGCATCGCAGCCCCCAAAGCTGACATCTTGGATTTGCCTCGTGCAAGCAAGCGTTGATAGAGTGCCTTGACGTGCGGATTGCAACGAGTGGCGACCACGGCTGCCATATACAACACCGCACGAATTCTAGCTGGACCTGCCTTGGATAGCTTAGCTCGTCCCAATACTGAACTCCCAGACTGCCGCTCAATTGGCACCAATCCAAGATAGGCGGCGAGTTGTTCGGCTGAATCGAAGGCGTGGCTGTGCATCACCGCCAGTAAATTATTGCCTACTCGCGGCCCGACTGCCGGAATGCTCTGGAGTAAAGCCAGATCACCTTTAAGATCGGGATGTCGATCAATATGCTGATCAATATCCTGCTGCAACTGTGCCAGTTGTTTGAGCAGGAATTCAATACTGCCAGACAGCGATTTCTTGATTAGGACGGGGGTGTCAGTGGCTTCCGCTTTCTCTTGACGATTCCGCTCTCGTTGTAAGTCTTGGGCGATAGCTTCACGACGTGCCAGTAGTGCTTGCAGCATGCGTGCTTCTGGGGCAGGTGGTATCCAAGCGGCGGGTTTAAGCAATGCGCCATAGCGTGCCAATACAGCACTATCTACGCCATCGGTTTTAGTACGCACGGCCAGTCCTCTACCGAAGTTTTTAACCTGCGCAGGATTGATGATGGATACCCGCACACCGACATCTGCCAGTGCCATGGCAGCCTGTTCGTGATAGACACCCGTGGCCTCCATCACGACATGCAATTCTGCTGGGGCAATGTGTTGCTTGGCCGCCCATGCCAGTAATTCAATAATCCCCGATGGGGTGTTGCAGACGACTTTGGATTTTTGCTTGTCGCTGACTTCGTTCAGCAACAGGCGACAATCTAATTTGGCTTTCGCCACGTCCATGCCGAGATAGAACATGATAACCTCCGCTATATTGTTAGCCAACTTCGCCCACTTGCCTTGTTCATGCAGGGTTTGCCCCTTGGATACCGTTCAGTGTCTTGGCTGGCGATGAGGTGAAACAGAGGGCTTGATCTACGTCACAAGGTCGATCCTTAAGGCTGGCGACAAGCTGCCTCTGCTTCGTGTGGCGGTAGCTAACCACCACGGAAAGAAAGATACAAGGCTGG
>JAVHSF010000149.1:0-5597 GCA_036172035.1 Gallionella sp.
CCCCGGCCTCTCGCACACTAGCTGCGCCATAAAATCAATCAGGATCAACGACTCTACCTTGGACGACATTTCCCTAAGCACCCTTTTCGCTATTCTGCTGGTTCTGTTGTTGTGCAGCGCATTTTTTTCCGGCTCGGAAACCAGCATGATGGCAATCAACCGCTATCGCCTGAACAGCCTGATACGCAAGGGCAACCGCAGCGCCAAACTTGTCAACAAGCTATTAAGCAAGGTGGACAAGCTGCTCGGCTCCATCCTGCTGGGCAACACCCTGATCAACGTCGGGGCTGCCGCAATAACCAATATCATCATCCTGCGCCTGTTCGGTCAGGATGACCTGGCAATATTGCTGGGTACACTAATACTCACTTTTGTACTGGTCGTATTCAGCGAAATCATGCCCAAGATCATCGCGGCCAGTTACCCGGAACGGATTGCCTTACCCGCCAGCTACCTGCTCACCCCCATCATCACCTTGTTTCAGCCGGTGGTCGCTGTCGCGGGCGGCATGGTTAAAATCCTGTTATGGATGATGCGCATCAAGATTGAAACGGATCAAAGCAAGCAGAAAATGACGCTGGAAGAACTGCGCGGACTGGTGCTGGATGCCGAACATTTTTTGCCGCGCAAACATCAGAAAATGCTGCTGAATCTGGTTGATCTGGAACGCATCACAGTCAACGACGTGATGGTGACGCGCAGTCAAATCGAAGCGTTGGACATCAATACCAAACAGGAAGCCCTGCTCCAGCAACTCGTCACCTGCCACCACACGCTGCTGCCTGTTTACGCCGACACGCCGAGCAACATCATCGGCATCCTGCATATCAAACGCGTCCCCGCCCTGATGCAGGAGACCGCACTGGACATCGGGCAACTGCGCGAGGTGCTTATCACCCCCTATTTCATTCCTTCCGGCACGCCGCTACTCCAGCAATTGCAACAATTCCAGGAACGCCATTCGCGCCTGGGGTTGGTGGTGGATGAATACGGCGAGCTGCTGGGTCTGGTCACGCTGGAAAACATACTCGAAGAAATCGTCGGCGAATTCACCACCCAATCGCCCGCGCAAACCGGAAAATTTATGCGCCAGGATGATGGCAGCTTGTTACTGGAAGGGAGCAGCAGTCTGCGCGAATTGAACCGCAAACTGGGTTTGCATCTGCCCCTGGATAGTGCCAAAACACTCAACGGGCTGATACTCGAACATCTTGAGGACATCCCGGAAACGGGTACCAGCCTGAAAATCGCCGACTACCCGATCGAAATCATTCAAACGCAGGATCGCATCGTCAAGGTGGCGCGCCTTTTCCCGGCACAGACCAAAAAACCAAGTAATGAACTGTAGAACAGTCTGAACGGGTGTAAGCCCACCCATCGTTCATTTATTACCGCTCATCATTTATTAGCCACCACTCACGACTGGCCGCCAACCACTTGCCACTTCAGCTTTACAAGAGACGCAAAGCTCGGCATTATTCCCGCCCTAGGAGCCTGTCGGACTTCTGGCAACACGAAACTCGCGCAGCGATTCATCCCCCTCCTCTTCCGCACGCGAGGGGAGGATTGAGAGGAAAGAAGCGGGTATGACAACTTTCATTTTCAGGGATGGTTTTTTTGCCATACCCGCTAGATAGCAACCCAAAGGACTCGCCATGGCTGTCGCAGCATCAAAGACAAAAGAATATACCTATAGATGGGAAGGCAAGGACAAGACTGGCAAACTGGTCAAGGGCGAGATGCGCGCAGCGGGACAGGCCTTGCTATCGGCCAACCTGCGCCGTCAAGGCATTCACGTCACAAAAAGCAAGCGCGCGAGTAGCAGCAATAAAGCAATTACCGAAAAAGACATCACGCTGTTTACACGGCAACTTTCTACCATGTTGCGTTCGGGCGTACCCTTGTTGCAAGCCTTCGACATCGTCGGCAAGGGGCATCACAACCCCTCCGTAGCGCGCTTGCTATTTACCATCAAAACAGACATCGAAACCGGCAGCAGCCTGCAACAAGCCTTCAAGAAACATCCGCTGTATTTTGATGAGCTGTACTGCAACCTGATAGGCGCAGGCGAAGCGGCGGGTATATTGGACAGCTTGCTGGATCGCCTGGCCACCTATAAGGAAAAAATCATAGCGATCAAAGGCAAGATCAAATCAGCATTGTTCTACCCGATTTCCATCATCGTAGTTGCCTTCATCATCGTGGCCGTGATCATGATTTTCGTCATACCCGCGTTCAAGGAATTATTTTCCAGCTTTGGTG
Organism: Gallionella sp.; assembly: GCA_036172035.1. Lineage (GTDB taxonomy): Bacteria > Pseudomonadota > Gammaproteobacteria > Burkholderiales > Gallionellaceae > Gallionella. The sequence continues at coordinate 2,263 of JAVHSF010000149.1, forward strand.
CCGACCTGCCCGCCCCAACCATGCTGATGATGGCTATTTCCGATTTCTTTGTCGCCTGGTGGTGGGCTATTTTTGGTGGCATCGGCGGCGCACTCTATGGCTTCTTCTACTTCTGGAAGCGCAGCAGGGCGATGCAGGTTGTGATGGACAGACTGCTACTCAGGATTCCTGTGTTTGGCGAACTGGTGCGCAAAGCCACTATCGCGCGCTGGAGCCGCACCCTTTCCACCATGTTCGCGGCTGGCGTACCGCTGGTCGAAGCCTTCAATTCCGTCGCTGGCGCGGCGGGCAATGCCGTCTATTTTGATGCGACCAAGAGCATCCAGCGCGAGGTCAGCACGGGGCAAAGTCTGACGGTCTCGATGCAAAATACCGAAGTTTTTCCCAGCATGGTGATACAAATGGTCGCCATCGGTGAAGAGGCAGGTTCGCTGGATGCCATGCTCAGCAAAGTGGCGGACTATTACGAGGCTGAAGTGGATGATGCCGTAGCGGCTCTGTCCAGCCTGATGGAACCTGTCATCATGGTGGTACTCGGCACCTTGATCGGCGGCATGGTCGTCGCCATGTATCTGCCTATCTTCAAAATGGGCCAAGTCGTCGGATGATCCTCATAACCAGTTGTGAGCGGGAAGCAGGAAAGGGGCGCGGCTTCGCCCGAGATACCTGCCTGCCTGTTCCGCCCCGCCATCCAGCCCTCGCCACTCGCCACACGAACCCATGACTTTACTCGACCTTCTCCAATCCTCCCCACCGCTCTTTATCGGCATCTGCACCCTTTTAGGCCTGTTGGTCGGCAGCTTTCTGAATGTCGTGATTTATCGTTTACCCAAAATGATGGAGCGTGGCTGGCAACAGCAATGCGCCGAGTTAAGCGGCGAATCTGCCGCCCAGCCAGCACCATTCAATCTGGTCGTGCCGCGTTCTGCTTGCCCGCATTGCAACCACCCCATCAGCGCACTGGAAAACATCCCCGTCATCAGCTATCTGTTGTTACGCGGCAAATGCAAAACCTGCCGCGCACCTATTTCACCGCGTTATCCCATCATCGAAGCAGTCAGCGGATTGCTGTGCGGATTTGCCGCCTACCACTTCGGTTTTGGTCTGGCCGCAGTGGGTGCAATGCTGCTGATCTGGGCGTTGCTGGCACTCGCCGCGATTGATCTGGACACACAATTTCTACCGGACGACATCACCCTGCCGCTCGTCTGGGTCGGGCTGATTTTCAATCTGGATGTTGTTTTTGCCACGTTGCATGACGCGCTGCTGGGTGCGGTATTTGGCTATCTCATACTCTGGACCGTGTACTGGCTGTTCAAACTCATAACCGGCAAGGAAGGCATGGGCTATGGCGATTTCAAGCTGCTCGCCGCACTCGGTGCCTGGCTGGGCTGGCAACTGCTGCCACTGATTATCATCCTTTCCTCTCTGGTCGGCGCAGTAGTCGGTATCATCCTGATTGTGGCAGCCAAACATGGCCGCGACATACCGATCCCCTTCGGACCTTATCTGGCAGGCGGCGGATTGATCGCGCTATTTTGGGGGCAGACACTGACCCAAAGCTATCTGCAATTGCTTGCACCATGAAACAAACTGGGCAGCCAATCCCAAACCCTACGCAAACCACGCCGTTTTGTGTCGGATTAACTGGCGGGATGGGTTGCGGTAAAAGTACCGTCGCCAAGTTGTTTGAAGCGCGAGGCGTTTGCATCATAGACACCGATGCCATCGCCCACCAGCTGACACAAACCAATGGATGGGCGATACCTGAGATACAAGCCACCTTCGGTGCGCAGTTCATCACCCCCGCCGGGTCACTCAATCGCAAAAAAATGCGCCAGCTTGTTTTTTCAGATGCAAACGCCAGGCTCAGCCTGGAAAATATCCTGCATCCGCTGATCCTCGAAACCAGCAAGACAGCGTTGACAAACTGTACGAACGCACCTTACGCCATCCTGATGGCTGCGTTACTGCTGGAAAACCAGCCATTTCTGCAACTGGTGCAGCGTGTCCTGCTAGTGGATTGCAACGAAGAACAACAAATCACCCGCGTGATGCGACGCAGCCAGCTTAACGAATCAGAAATCCGTGCGATTATTGCGCAACAAATTTCTCCCGCTGAACGCGTTGCCCGCGCGGACGACATCATCATGAATAATGGCTCACCCGATGACCTTGAAAATCATGTTTTCGCCTTGCATGGGAAATACCTTACCCTGAATAATAAAATCAACAATTGACGGCAGACAGCGATTCAATATATCTTCCACGCCTTAATTATTTCAACTAAATTTCAGGCCGCTATTACGTGATCAGCTACGAGTTTCCTCTTAATGAAAAAGTTCGCACCTGGTTGCGCCTTGAGGATTTGTTCGCACGCATGAATTATTTCATGGGCGGCGAGCTCGACATGGAACATCATTTCGCGCTCACCACGCTATTTGAAATTCACGAGGTCGCCAGCCGACCAGAACTGAAATCTGAATTATTACAAGAACTTGAACGCCAGAAACGATCGCTTGCCGGCTTGCATAACAATCCGGCCATTTCCGAACAGGCACTCGATCAAGTTTTGAACGAGATTGACCAGGCCGCGATGGGTCTTCAATCCATGGTCGGTAAAGTGGGCGTAAATTTGCGCGAAAACGAATGGCTGATGAGCATCAAACAGCGGATCGGCATACCCGGCGGCACTTGCCAGTTCGACCTGCCGTCCTACCATTACTGGCAAAACCAGCCGACCCGCTTGCGACAAGCGAATTTGCAGGAATGGCTGGCACCGTCCTTGCCCATCAGTGCCGCCATCAATTTTTTACTGCACCTGTTGCGAGAAAATGCCAGAACCATCAGTTTCACCGCACAACGCGGCACGTTTCAGCAAATGCAGGGCGGGCGTTCTTCACAATTACTGCACGTCAGCCTAAATGAAAAGTTGGCGTGCATACCCGAATTCAGCGCAAACAAGTATGCGATCAACATTCGTTTCATTATCGCAAACTACGCCGCCAAGTCTTCCCTGTTTGAACAAGATGTCCCCTTTGACCTGACTTTCTGCACCCTGCCATCGTGACGACAAACAACCCGCCCCTCGTCGCCTGTCCCCACTGCGGCAAGGAATCCCTTTGGGACAGCAAAAATGCCTATCGCCCGTTCTGCTGCGAGCGTTGCAAACTGATAGATTTAGGGAAATGGGCCAGCGAAGCGTATTGCGTCGAACTGCCTGACGGGCATGTCGAATATGCCACACCCGATGAAACAGGACATGCCCGCCTCCCTCTCTCCTAAGGAAGCACTGATTTATTCGGTTTTGTCGTTCCCGCGAAGGCGGGAACCCA
>JAVHSF010000150.1:0-1209 GCA_036172035.1 Gallionella sp.
GGATGAAGGCATGCACACCCTGAAGCAGGATGGCATGGAAAAAGTGCTGCAAGGCATCACCGATATGCATCAGATACGCGCGGTGTGTATCAAATAAGGCAGGGCAGGGTGGAGAGGTCTTTTTGCCCGCGTTGATTTTTTATCAATATATCCCGGCTGGACAGACCGGGCGCACTGCCTTGAGTCCTTGGATTCCTGTACCGTGTGGGCGGGTGAATTTCTGCTCTCCCCTGCAAGCATTCACTCTTTGTCGGGGGGCTGCATTATGATGACCGCTAGCAATAAACCGATTTTGCGTTTGCAAGAGCTTAACGAGATTGGCATTGCGCTGTCGCAGCAGCACGACATCAATGACCTGCTGGAACTCATACTGGAAGCGGCAAAACGCATTACTCACGCCGATGCCGGTACGCTGTACCTGCACGATGCCGAACAGCGGGTGCTGCGTTTTGAACTCGTGCGCAATGACTCCTTGCGGATAGCGATGGGGGGGAGCGGGGGCGAAACGATCCGCTTTTATCCGGTGCAGTTGTATGACGCGCAGGGTGAACCCAACCACACCATGGTGGTGAGTCACGCGGCGTTGAGTGGCGAGACGGTGAACATCGCGGATGCCTATGCGGAGCAGGGCTATGATTTCAGCGGAACCAGGAATTTTGATGCCAAGACCGGCTACCATTCGCAGTCTTTTCTGACCGTGCCGATGAGCAATCACGAAGGCGAAGTGATCGGTGTTTTGCAGCTCATCAATTCCGTAGAAAACGGCGCTGTCGTGCCGTTTTCTACGGATGACCGGCAGCTGGTCGAATCGCTTGCCTCGCAGGCTGCCATCGCACTGACCAATCGCCGACTCATCAATCAACTGGAAGCGTTGTTCGAGTCTTTCATCCAGCTTATCAATACCGCGATTGATGATAAATCTCCCTACACGGGCGGACACTGTGTGCGCGTACCCGAATTGACCATGATGCTGGCCGAGGCGGTAAACCGTACCCGGCACGGGCCGCTCAAGGATTTTGTCATGACCGACAAAGACCGGCACGAATTAAGGATCGCCAGCCTGTTGCATGATTGCGGGAAAATCACCACGCCGGTGCATGTGGTAGACAAACCGACCAAGCTGCACACCCTGTTCGACCGCATCGAGCTGCTGGATACGCGCTTCGAGGTACTCAAGCGCGATGCCGAAATCGCCCTGCTGCGCGCCTT
>JAVHSF010000151.1:0-5573 GCA_036172035.1 Gallionella sp.
GGATGGCGACGGGGATGGCGTGCCGTGCGAAAAACTGTGTAATGGCAGGCAATAGCGGGTTCTGGTGTGGCTAGTCTGCGACCGGTTGCCAGCTGATGCCGTCCGCCGCAACGCGCAGCGCATTCGCCTGGGTGTCCCAGTCACCCAGCACCCAGCGTTCGCAGCCATGCCCGTCCACCTGATGCTCATGGCGCTTGGGGCGGTGGGTGTGGCCGTGGATCAGGCGCGGATAGTGATATTCACGCAGCAGCGCGGCAACGGCGTTTTCGTTCACGTCCATGATAGCGCTGGCCTTGGTTTGCTTTTCCGTCGCGCTGCGGGCGCGCAGTTGTTCGATGTAGACTTTGCGTTCCGCCAGCGGTCGCGTCAGAAATTTTCTTTGAAAATCAATCGCATGAACCTGTTTCCGAAAATTCTGATACTCGACATCATCGGTGCAGAGCGTGTCGCCGTGACTGAGCAGGGTGGGCGTGCCGTATAAATTCAGCAGGGTGGGGTCGGGTAGCAGTTGTGCCGCGCAAGCCGCCGCCAGCGTTTCGCCCATCAACAAATCGCGGTTGCCCTGCATCAGGTAAACGTGCGTACCCTGTCGGGCAAGGCTGCGGATCGCTTCGATCACCTGCTGGTGGAAGGCATCGTGTGCATCGTCGTCGCCCGCCCAGTAGTCGAACAGGTCGCCGAGAATATACAGGGCTTCTGCCTGCGGCGCGGCGCTGGCGATGAAACGCCGAAAAGCCGCCATGCTGTGCGGATGGCTGGCAGCTAAATGCAGGTCGGAGATGAGTAAGGAGTGGGACATTGAGGGGAGTGGGGAGTGGGGAGTGGGGAGTGGGGAGTGGGGAGTGGGGAAAAGCCACTGCGCCGTTTTTCACTCGATCCTCAATCCTCGCTCCTCAATCCTTATTTAACTACTTCCGCCTTGGTGATGATGACATCTTCCTTCGGCACATCCTGATGTCCCGCGTTGTTGCCGGTCTTGACTTTGCGGATTGCGTCCACCACCGCCATGCCTTCGACGACTTTGCCGAATACGCAGTAGCCCCAGCCGTCTTGTCCGGGATAGTCGAGGAAACCGTTGTCGCCCGCGTTGATGAAGAACTGCGCGGTGGCGGAATGCGGGTCGCCGGTGCGCGCCATGGCGATGGTGTATTTGTCGTTTTTCAGGCCGTTGGCGGCTTCATTCCTGATCGGCGCATTGACTTTTTTCTGTTTCATCCCGGGTTCGAAGCCGCCGCCCTGAATCATGAAACCATCAATCACGCGATGGAAAATGGTATTTTCATAAAAACCCGCATTGACGTAATCCACAAAATTTTTCGTGGTAACGGGTGCTTTTTCGGCATCCAGTTGCAGGGTAATGACGCCGTGATTGGTGTGTAACTTGACCATTTTTTGTTTGCCTTGAGTTGATGAATTTTTAGGAGGAAAAGCGTAGCCCGTCTGCATGGCGCAGCACAACAGCAGAGCGAATAATGCGGTGATAAATTTGGTCATGCCGAACCCTCGTAGATGATTTGCCAGTGGTTATTCTGTTTGATCCAGTACTGGCGCTTTTTCATGCGATTCGACAGGTTGCTGCTGTTGTAATCCTGTTTGAAATTAACCACGACCATGCCGGGTTGTTGCGGGTATGTGAGCAGGCTTACGTCACTGAGACTGACCTTGATCCATGACTTGCCGGCATTCACGGATTGCTTCTGTTTTGACCATGCATTGAAATTGGTGTTGTCGCTGTTGAAACTGCGCGAGTAGTGTTTCAGATACGCGTTGGTGTCCAGGCTCGCCCAGTCGCGACGCCACTGTTCTATTTCATGCAGCAGGGCGGTGCGATCAGCCTGATCCTCGCGACCTGCCCAGGCCATTTTGTTGGTGATGATGACCGGGGTGATGCCGACCTGCAGGTAGGGCGCCAGTTTGGTCAGGTCGTTGTTGTTCAGTACGACGCAGCCGTTGCTTGCGCGCGGCGGACGGCTGTAAGTGTCGCTTGATGTGCCGTGCAGCCAGATGCCACTGCCTGTTCTATTGTTCTTCCTGTCCCATTCGTTAGGATAACTGAGCGGAAAGGCACCGCTGCCATACATGTCGGACAGCTGATTCTTTGGCAGGTTGGCCTGAATGAAGTACACACCTATCGGTGTGCGTTGATCGCCGGAGGATACTTTTTCGGTGCCGAGCTTGCCTATCGTGACGTAAAAATCAGTCACATAGCGTGGTTCGCCCTTGATGTTTTCATATACGTAAAGCGTCGAGCGACTGGTGTCCACGACCAGCGCATATTTTTGCTCGGCATTGAGTTGCCACAGATACTGCGGCGCATTCAACGTTTGCGGTTGAGCCTGAGCGCGCTGTATGCGTACGCGCGCCTCGTCTCGCAGATCCTGAATCTTGTCGCCGGATGCCTTTGCCGCGCTCCCCATGCTGGTGATTGCGCCCGCCTTGGCCATCAGCAAGTCGCCTTTGACCAGTTGCGCAAGTTTGTAATTAGGGTTGACGCGAAGCAGGCTGTCCACCTCGTTCATCGCGATATCAAGGCGGTTGTTCTTGATGTCCATCAGGCTTTTGGCCAGTTTGACCTCGGTGGCGCGCGAGTCCGGCGCGGCGTGTGCCGAAGCGAACAGAAAAACCGAAAGCAATGTAGTGAGTATGCGCATCAGTGGGTACGCTCAGACTGAATCAGCCAGTTTCCGCCGGATTTAACCATCTGCAATGTTTTTCCGCCGGAAGCCTTGAAGCCGCTGGCGCGGTAGCTCTGGCGAAATTTCACGGTTGCATGGGCGCTGTCGGTGAAATCCACCGCGATGTTGCTCACCTTGACCTCGATATGTTTGGGGCGGCTAATGCGCTCACGCCGGGTTTCAGTCCATGCTTTGCGGCTTTCGCCATCCGGTGTTTCAAAGTTGCTGGCGTAATGCGCCAGGTATTTTTTCACGTTCTTGCCTGACCAGGCATCGGCCCAGTCTTCGACGGCCTGCTGAACCTCGCGAGCCTTGTCGGACACGGCGGGTGCTTCAGCCGGCACCAGCGTCTTGCCGGATACTTTTGCGGTGGTAATGGGTGCGGGAGCCGCTGCCGGCGCTTTTGCGACCGGCGGCTGAGGTCGGGTGGGCACAACCGTAGCGGGATTGCGCAGAGCGGGTGATTTAGTGCGCGACTTGTCCGAGAACAAATCCTGAATCATCGCAAGTTTGGTTTGTGTCGTGGTGTTGCTGCTGTCCAGCTGCAAGGCGCGATCGTAAGCCTGGCTTGCCATCTTTGCGTAGATATCACCCAGGTTTTCGTGCGCGGTCGCATAGCTCGGATGGGTGCGTATCGCCATTTCAAGCGATGACTTGGCCTTGTCGTACTGGCTCTGGCTGGCATACAGCACGGCTAGGTTGTTGTAGGGTTCGGGAAGCTCGGGATAGTCCTGCGTCAGATCCGTGAAGACCTTGATTGCATCGGCTATCTTTCCCTGTTCGGTCAGGATCAGACCTTTGAGGAATCGCCCTTGTGCATCACGGGGTTTGCTGGTCAGAAAGTTATTAACCTTGTTCATGGCCGGAGCGTGTTGTCCTTGTTTGAACAGCTGGGTTGCGTCCTGAAGCTCATCTGCATGCAGCGACAGACTGGCGCATAACATGCCAATCAACAGTGCAACATGTAATCGGTTCAATATATTCATCGGTAATTCTGATCCTGTGGGTGCGCTGTGATATGCGCGGATATATCTGACTCCGAATTCTACCAAATAACTCACGCAACATATAGTCATTACTGAGGGGGGTTGTAAGCGTATTTTCGGGTAAAATCCGCCGGGAAATACAGCCACGTTATTTTTCTTCAAACCAATCGAGATACAAGAAAGTCCAGATGAGTAGCCCGCGTTCCCTTGCTGAATCCACTGTTTCCAATTTTATCCGCACCCTTATCGAAGCCGACCTGGCCAGCGGCAAGCACAGCGCGATACAAACCCGCTTTCCCCCCGAGCCGAACGGTTATCTGCACGTCGGTCATGCAAAATCCATCTGCCTGAATTTCGGTCTGGCGCAGGATTATCACGGCAAATGCAACCTGCGCTTCGACGATACCAATCCGGAAAAAGAGAGTGAGGAGTATGCGCAGTCCATTCAGGACGACGTGCGCTGGCTGGGTTTTCAGTGGAGCGGAGAAGTGCATTGGGCATCGGATTATTTCGATGCGCTGTATGACTTTGCGGTGGAACTCATCAACAAGGGACTGGCCTATGTGGACGACCTAAGCCCTGAACAGATGCGCGAATATCGCGGCACGTTGACCCAGGCAGGCCGCAGCAGTCCGAACCGCGACCGCGCGGTGAATGATAACCTCGACTTGTTCGCGCGCATGAAGGCGGGCGAATTCGCCGACGGCGCGATGGTGCTGCGCGCCAAAATAGATATGGCATCACCCAACATGAACCTGCGCGACCCGGCGATTTACCGCATTCGCCGCGCGCATCACATCCGCACAGGGGACAAGTGGTGCATCTACCCGATGTACGACTACACGCACTGCATTTCCGATGCGCTGGAAGGCATCACCCATTCCATCTGCACGCTCGAATTTGAAGACCACCGCCCGCTGTACGACTGGGTGCTAGACAACGTAAGTGTCAAATGTCATCCGCGCCAGTACGAATTTTCGCGGCTTGAGTTGCAATACGCCCTCACCAGCAAGCGCAAGTTGTTGCAACTGGTGAACGAGAAAAAGGTCAGCGGCTGGGACGACCCGCGTATGCCCACGATACAAGGGATGCGCCGTCGCGGTTACACCCCGGAAGGCATCCGCGAATTCGCCCGTCGCATCGGCGTTTCAAAGAGCGAGAACAATGTGGACATGGCGGTCATGGAGGGCGCGATACGCGAGGATTTGGAGCTGCGCGCACCGCGTGTGATGGCGATCCTTAATCCGCTCAAGGTGACGATTACCAATGCCGACGGCGCACTGACGCGCGAAGCGGATTTCCACCCCAACAGGCCGGAACTCGGCAAACGCATCGTGGCGTTCAGCGACACGCTGTTTATCGAAGCCGACGACTTTGCCGAAGTGCCGCCTGCTGGCTGGAAGCGCCTCACGCCGGGCGGAGAAGTGCGTTTGCGTCACAGCTATGTGATGCGCTGCGACGAGGTGGTGAAGGATGCGGCAGGCAAGGTTATCGAACTGCGTTGCAGCATAGACCACGACACGCTGGGCAAGAATCCGGTTGGCCGCAAGGCGAAGGGCGTGATTCACTTCCTGTCGTGCCAGCACGCGTTGCCAGCCGAGATACGCCTGTATGACCGGTTGTTCACGGTCGCATCCCCGGATGCCGACAAGGACGTGGATTTCTGCACTTACCTCAACCCTGGTTCGCTGAACGTCGTGCAAGGATGGGTCGAGGCCTGCGTCAAGGGCGCGCTGCCGGAAACGCATTACCAGTTCGAGCGTCTGGGCTATTTCGTCACCGACCGCCGCGATCATCAAGCGGGCGGAAAGCTGGTGTTCAACCGGACAGTGACGCTGAAGGATGTGTACACGCATATCGCGTCAGGTGGAATGAAGGTTGGAGGCAGTGCTGAAGTCGAATTTGTTTCTGG
>JAVHSF010000152.1:0-1196 GCA_036172035.1 Gallionella sp.
TAGTAACTCAACACCGGGGCCAGCCACCGCTCTGCCGTCTCGATGTCCCAGCCCTTGCGTTCGGCATAACTGGCTACTTGATCGCGGTCTATCTTGCCCGTAGCAAAGTATTTCGCTTGCGGGTGCGAGAAGTAAAAGCCGGAAACCGCTGCGGTGGGCAGCATGGCGTAGCTGTCGGTAATCGTAATGCCGGCACGGTTAGGTGCATCCAGCATCGCAAACAGCGAGCCTTTTTCGCTGTGTTCCGGGCAGGCGGGGTAGCCGGGGGCGGGGCGGATGCCGCGATATTTTTCGGCGATGAGGTCGTCGTTGTTCAAGCCTTCATCCGCTGCATACCCCCAGAATTCGCGGCGCACGCGGGCGTGCAGCAGTTCGGCGAAGGCTTCGGCCAGACGGTCGGCCAGTGATTTGAGCAGGATGGCGCTGTAGTCGTCATTGTTTTTCTCAAATTCGGCCACGCGCGCGTCTATGCCTATGCCTGTCGTGACGGCGAAACCGCCGAGGTAGTCGGCCACGCCCCTGGGGGCGATGTAGTCGGCCAGGCAGAAGTTGGGGATGTTGTCCGGCTTCTTGTTTTGCTGGCGCAGGTTGTGCCAGGTCATCAGCGGCGTGGAACGTGTTTCGTCGCGGTATATCTCGATGTCGTCGCTGTCCACGGTATTGGCGGGGAACAGACCGAACACGGCATTCGCGGTGAGCCATTTTTCGGCGATGATTTGCTTCAGCATCGTCTGCGCATCGGCGAACAGCTTGGTCGCCTCCTCGCCCACTACTTCGTCCTGCAAAATTTTTGGATAGCGCCCCGCCAGTTCCCATGCCTGGAAGAACGGCGACCAGTCAATAAACCTGGCGATTTCGGACAGCGAGTAGTCGTGCAGTTCCTTGATGCCGAGCAAGTTGGGTTTGGGGGGCGTATAGGCATTCCAGTCAGTTTTCAATCCGTGCGCGCGCGCCTGTTTCAGCGGGACGTACACGGCTTTGGATTGTCGGGCTTCATGCTGTTCGCGCGCGTCTGCGTATTCCGCCTTGATGCCTGACACATACTCGTCGCGCAGCGTGTCGGAGAGCAAGTTGCTGCACACGCCCACAGCGCGCGAAGCATCCACCACATACACGGTTTGTCCGCTGGGATAATTGGGTTCGATCTTCACCGCCGTATGCACGCGCGAGGTGGTCGCGCCGCCGATGAGCAGCGG
>JAVHSF010000153.1:0-1194 GCA_036172035.1 Gallionella sp.
TTAAAATTTTCTGCCCGTTCAACCGGCAATCGGGAATTTTCAGGCTATGGATATAACGAGTTTGCTGTTCCTGCTGTTGTTGCTCGTGGCGGCCTGGTTCTGGTTCGACAGCCTGCGCGCGCTCGAAGTCGCGCGACGGGCGGGACAGCGGGTGTGTCGCGAGGCGAGCGTGCAGTTTCTTGACGACACCGTTGCCCGTATTTCTCTGGGGGTGGCGCGCGACCCGTCTGGATGTCGCGTGTTGCGCCGTACTTATCGTTTTGAATTCAGCGAAACGGGTAATACCCGTCTGGAAGGACGGCTGATTTTGCTGGGCGACAGGGTCGAGTCGGTGACGATGGAACCCTACCAAATAGTGCCGTGAGGATAAAACTGCTGCGTTGCGACGGTCGGCAGGGGTTATCATCGGCAGTCACTCATTATCCTGCCGGATTTTGAGCCATAAACCATTACACTTTCTATTCAAAGGTTGCACTATGTATCCAGTCCATGATGTTGACGCGCTTCTTCTCCTGGCCATGTCGCTTGCTTCCAAACGCCGCCCTGCCGGGCTTGTTGAGATCATCGCAGCGATCGAACTCAATCAAGGGACTATTGCCGATGAAGCAAAGCTCGGCGAGGCTTTTCATCGGCTTTCCGGGTGTGGTTTGATTGCCGAGGTGGCGGGGTGCTATACGCTCACGGCCGATGCTGAAAAAATCCTGTCGGGTCAGCGCAGGAAAGCGGGCAGTCTGGAACGTATTTTCAGCATCAAGGAAAACCTTTCGGAGTACATCCCGGCAGGTGAGTATGTTGCCCTTGAGATTACGGCGGAGCAGATGAGTGCGGCCATGCGGGAGTACCGTGCTTTGTGCGAAGAGACAGATAAAAACCTGCTGATGCCCAAAGCGCCAGCCGTTGAACCCGTCAAAAAGAGCGGTAACTGGAATAACTTCGCCGCGTCCCGTCACCGCAAGTATTGAGGGGTGACGCATTCCAGCTTGATGCCCGCTGGATCACAGTGGGCTGGCTTGAAGGCCAACAGTTTGTGACAGCGGGCAGTGCCGTTTTATGCGCGGGTGATTTTGCCGGTAACTTTGACAGGTGGCACTTCTTTCTTGGGTTTTTTTGCTTCCTTGTTTTTGCGTTGTTGACCTTTAGCCATGATGGTTCTCCTTGTGTGGTTGAGTGCGCATGATAATACGGACGACCAGG
>JAVHSF010000154.1:0-4758 GCA_036172035.1 Gallionella sp.
AACTATCGAGCGACAGGTATTGCTTGTATAAATCTTCGCCGATGGGGCGTTTGTCGGAATCCTGGGCATATTCGGCAATTTTCAAATCATCCTGCACGACATGCTGGATCAGCCATTTGTTGAGGAAATGCAGCAGGTCTTCGGGAAACTCTTTGTGGTGGCTGATCTTCGCCAGCATCATGTCCAACTGCATCAGTAATTCGGTGTGGATGAGGGCGTGATCGCTCACTCCGGGATAACCGATCTCATACATCAGATTTTCTTCGCTGACGAAGTGGAATTCGGTGAATTTCTTCAATTCCTGCATAATCCAGCGCACCGTCTGCTCAGACTGCTGGGTCTTGATGGCGATGTCCAGCTTGCGGCACAACAGCACCAAAATACGATGCTGGGTATCAATCAGATCGTTGCCCAGCTCCAGCTCTTTTTCCCAATGGATGTACATGGTGACTCCTTGCCTGTCATGGGTTTATCGGCACACAGGACGAAAACTTTATAGTCCGTTCAAACAGAACGCCGACGCTTTCTGGCGCGCCACTTCAAAATGACCGCCACCCGCCAGATGACGCGCACGGCGATATAGCCCGCCATGGCCAGACTGGTTGCCAGCAGCGGCAGCCCGATCAACAACGGTTTGCCCAGTTGTGCCAGCCAGCCCCACATCTCACCCGCCCAGCCATGCCAATGCAATGCCGGGAAGGATAATTTCGCCGCCTCCAGCCCGTTGTGCGCGCCGCTCACCCACGCCCCCACCTCATATGCCAACAGGTACAACGGCAGGATGGTGAAAGGATTGGTATACAGCGTGACAACCAGCGCAACCGGCAGATTGACGCGCAGCGACACCGCCAGCAAGGCAGCGCCCAGCATCTGCAACGGCCCCGGTATCAGCCCGCAAAACAAGCCCGCCGCCACGCCCCCCGCCACCGAGCGACGGTTCCAATGCCACAGATTGGGTTGTTGCAGCCAGCGACCGAAGGGCTTGAGCCAGCGGTTATTTTTAACCGCTGTATGGTGCGGCAGGAACCGATGTAAAAATTTTCGCATGACGGCATTCTAGCCGTGCGTTACGCTACGCGCATGGTTCTCTTTACCCTTTTCTTCACGCTCGGCGCGTGGCTGCTGCAACAGCAGACCGCACTGCCCGATTTTGTCTGGGCGTGGCTATTATTCGGCTTCCCGCTATGCTATCCCCTCTCCCGCTGGCGGGAGAGCGCCAGGGAGAGGGGCATCAAACGAAACAACAACCTTGAGTATCTTTCCGCCTTTTTTATCTGCACATTATTGATTGGTGTCCTTGCCTGCGGCGCGGGTTTTTATCACGCCGCCTGGCAAGGCGGGCAGCGGCTATCGGTCAGTCTGCCATCCGAATGGCAGGGTAAAGACATCGAGGTCATCGGCGTGGTCGCCGCATTGCCGCGCAGCGGCGAACGCGGCTTGCGCTTCGCCTTCGATGTCGAACAAACCCTCACGCCACAAGTCAGCGTACCCAGCCACATTTACCTCAGCACTTATTTTGACCCGCGCACCCCGGCACTCGATCTTCATGCGGGTGAACGCTGGCAATTCACGGTGCGATTGAAGCAACCGCACGGCAGCAGCAATCCGCACAGTTTTGATTTTGAATTGTGGGCGCTGGAAAACAGGGTGCGCGCGGTCGGCTACGTTCATGGGAAAGGCAACAATGTGCGTCTGGACAAGCTGGCTGACGGCGTGTTTTACCGCATCGAATCGTGGCGCGAAGCAGTGCGCGACAAATTCAACGCCACGCTGGGCAACGCGCCCTATAGGGGCGTGCTGAGTGCGCTGGCCATCGGCGATCAGGGCAGCATCCCGCAAGCGCAATGGCAGGTTTTCACCCGCACCGGGGTCAATCATCTGGTCAGTATTTCCGGCCTGCACATCACCATGTTGTCCGGCGTGGCGTTTACCTTTAGCTACTGGCTATGGCGGCGCAGCACCCGCCTGACCTTGTGGCTACCGGCGCGCAAAGCCGCAGCCCTCGCCGCCCTGCTGGTGGCGCTGGGCTACGCGCTGCTGTCCGGCTTCGGCGTTCCGGCGCAGCGCACCGTTTACATGGTGGCCGCCGTCGCCGCCGCGCTGTGGCTGAACCGCAATTTTTCGCTCTCGCAAATACTGTGCATCGCGCTGCTCGGCGTGTTGATTCCCGACCCTTGGGCAGTGCTGTCACCCGGTTTCTGGCTGTCGTTCGGCGCAGTTGCTCTGATTCTCTACGTCACCGCGCACCGCATCGGACATGCGCTCTGGCTACCCGAAGCGGGCAACGGATTGATGCAAATGCTAAATTATCCTTTACGGGTGCTGCGCGAATACACGACCGTGCAATGGGCGATGAGTATCGGCCTGATTCCGCTGCTGCTGGGTTTGTTCGGACAAGTCTCGCTGGTCTCGCCCCTGGCCAACGCCTTCGCCATTCCGCTGGTGAGTCTGGTCGTCGTGCCGCTCGCATTACTCGGCGCGGCGTTGCCGAGCGAAGTGCCGCTGTGGCTGGCGCATATCGTCATGGACTGGACCATGGTTCCGCTGCAATGGTTGAGCGCGCTGCCCGATGCCGTCTGGATCCAGCATGCGCCGCCTGACTGGAGCGTCGTGCTGGGTATGCTGGGCGTGTTGTGGATATTGTTGCCCGGCGGTTTTCCGGCGCGCTGGCTGGGCGGACTGCTGATGTTGCCGATGTTTTTGCACAGCCCCGCAGCGCCCGAACCCGGCACGCTACGACTGACTATTTTCGATGTCGGGCAGGGTCTGTCGGTCGCAGTTCTGACCCGGCATCACGCCCTGCTCTACGACACCGGACCCGATTTTTCCGGCGATGCCGACAGTGGCAACCGCATCCTGGTTCCCAGCCTGCGCGGCATGGGAATCAGTAAACTGGACGGAATAATACTCAGTCACAACGACCTGGATCACACCGGCGGCACGGCTTCAGTGTTACAAGCCATGCCCGTCGCCTGGGTCGCCACTTCGCAGCCGATAGACTCACTCAAAGCCGTTTCGACGATTCCCTTCGAGACACGGTCATGCAGGGATGGCGTGAACTGGAACTGGGACGGCGTGCAGTTCGAGATATTGCATCCCGGCAACGAACCCCCGCACAAAACCAAATCTCACGACAATGACCAGAGCTGCGTGCTGCGCATCAGCGCGGGCAATCAGCATATCCTGCTGGCGGGAGACATCGAAAAACGCAGCGAGCAACGCTTGTTGGACAAGCACCCCGACCAGCTCCCCGCCAGCCTGTTGGTCGTGCCGCACCACGGCAGCTCAAGCTCGTCGCACATCGAATTTATTTCAGGCGTATTGCCCGACTATGCCGTTTTCACCTCCGGCTACCGCAACCCGTTCCACCACCCCAAGCCGGAAGTCCAGCAACGCTATCGTGACAGCGGCGCGGAACTGCTGCGCTCGGATGAAGACGGGGCGATCCTGGTTGAGATGAATACAGAGGGCTTAACTGTGGAACGCTACCGCAACACCCACCGCCGCTACTGGACGCACATCACCACGGAGACAGACTCCTAGGCCGAATTGCATAGGCAATTTGGCATATTGTCGCCCCGCACAAAAGCTGCAACACTGCCCCCCGCTTTGAACGTTGAAGTTACCCCCCTTTTCCCTTACCGGAGAAGTTACAGCGGAGGTTCAAATCATGCAAGAATCACAGCTTCTGTATTTATTGATGACGTTGTCCATTGGACAACCTGCCGCGTTACCGCAGCATCCCCAATCACCACAAATTAGCCACGACCAGCCAGGCCGTGCAATCTCTCCCGGTCAAACAGCAACCCCTGCCCCGCATTTGCGCCGCCACTTGCAAAGTACGCCTCACGGGCAAATAACCGGGCTGAATTCAGGCATCCGCCGTGTACCGGACACGCCACACACTGCCCACGTCTTGGCAGCAAATCAGCCTGTCGTTATCGAGAAGGCGAGATGAACAAGCAACCGTTGCGCAATATAACCAAAAAATCCTGTCGCTTGACGGGTCACTCGTTTACCTGCCTGCTGACTGGCACAATTCTCCTCGGCAGCCTGACGGGATGCGCATTCAATCCGACCAAGGCATATGACGGCTATGCGGTCAAACCCATGTCGGGCGACAAGGCGCAGCAAATGAAATCGCTGTTCACCCATCCGGACAAGCCGCTGATTCCAGAAAAATGCTTCGGTATGGTCGCGGATAACGATACCGCCAGTTGCACGCAACAACGCAACATGGCGGTCAATTTTCTAATGATGGAGTCGAATGCACTTTGTACGGAACACCTCAAAAGCATCTACGGCAATGAGGCCGCATTGAATATTTCCACCGGAACGCTGGCCGCCTTCAGCTCGGGGCTTGCCGCCATATCAACTGGCGGGCAAGCGGCGGCACTTTCCGCCCTCTCCGCCTTCTCCAATGCCGAACGCTCGCTGGTCAACGAAACGGTTTACCAAAATCTGCTCACCACTGCCATCGCCACCAAGATAGGCGAAATGCGCACCACCAAGGCTACCGTGCTGATGAATCATCAAGGTCTCGCGATAACCGAATATCCGGCAGGCACGGCGATACTGGAGCTGCTGGACTACCACGAATCCTGCTCCTTCATGAAAGGCCTGGAAACCGCGCTCAAGGAAGGCACGCAGACCACACCCGAATCAAAACGCATACAACGGGAAATCAAGATTGAAATGCTGAAAAGCCAAATTCTGGCCTATACCAGCGCGCGCGCACCGGCAACGGGAGGTACTAAA
>JAVHSF010000154.1:4858-23497 GCA_036172035.1 Gallionella sp.
AAGCCAAATTCTGGCCTATACCAGCGCGCGCGCACCGGCAACGGGAGGTACTAAAACCAACGCGCGCGCACCGGCAACGGGAGGTACAGACGAATTTTTGGACACCCTGCAGGATCAATTAAAGCAGCTTAATCAAGAGGTCAAATTACTCTCTCCGGCATCGCCACCCTGAAACCAAAAAAAATAACCTGCAACTTGCGAAGATAATCAGCCAACCGAGAGCCCATAAACATTTATTAAAAAATCATTAAATTCAATAGATTGAAATGAATACCTATCTCAGCAGCGAAAATTTTCCAACTGCGTCCGCACACGAAGAACAAGTGTTGAAGGCCAGACTTTCAGGGGTGTTGCGAGACGATTATCATGGTGACTCATATGCCATGCTGGCGAGTTATCAGCGCATTCTCGCCGACAATCAGCGGCATCTGGAATGGCCTGCCCTGCATGACAAGCTGCAAACCCTGTTCATGTGTGGTCGTGCGGTGCCACTGGATGGCCCGATGGTAGGTATTCCCGTTTCGATACGCGACAGTGATTTTCTCCGCAAAATTGCCCAACAATTCGGCAGTGATCGCTCGTTACTCGCCAGCATCGAGGTCATGGCGACGGCGTGGAATGCAGCCTTTGCCGATACCGGGCTGTGGATGGGTAAAACCTTTGAGCCAGTCTCACGCGCAACAGTCAAGAACAAGTGTCAGGACGATCCCGAAGTGATGGCGGCCTACGACGAAAAAATCACCCGCATCGGACGCAATTTCTTTCGCGAACCCGCCGATCCCACTCTGCTTCAGTCACTCGGGATGCCAACCCTGAATCTGGCATGGAATCTGCGAAATCGCCCTGCATCACCGGATGTAACCGGATTTGACGGCAAGTTACTGCAACAGAATCTGGACAAGGAAAAAGTCATTCCCTACACCAGAACTGGCGGCATCTTTCTCGCCAATATGGGAAAATCAGTGGTTCCCGAGATGCGCGGCAAACCAGTCTATGGCCTTAACTACCGCTGGCCAAATCTGCACCCCGCCTTCCCGATGACCTGTCTGGTAGACGAACTGGTGCAGATTGACGAGGGTATTTATCTGGGACAACTGGTGTTTGCCACCCGGCATTTCAGCCTGGACACACTCGACCTGCCTTTTATTTCGGGGGATCAAAGCCTCCAACTCGGCGAACCCTATGCGCCGCACAGCCAGGCAAAAGTACCTGATTACGGCTATCAGAATAACGGTTACTTCCTGATGATGGATCCGGCCTACGCCAGGCGCATCTACGCCGACACCGCGTTTCCCCAACTGCGTCCCAGACCCGGTGAAAGCGGCTACCGGGAACTGGACTACGCCCGGCAAAATTCGCCCCAAAACAACACAGCCAACAGCTTCGACTGGGTATCTGGCTGGCAAACCAGGGATGCGTTACGGCAAAAATTTACCGGTCTGCTGACCACCGACTCGCCCATGAGCAACGATGGCGATGTCCATACCCTGCTGCACGATGGCGAATCCGTATTGCAGATGCTGCAACGCATCAGCGTCAACATCTCCGTGCAGACCAATCTGGAAGACAATCTCAACCACTTTGAACCCCTGCACAGACTGTTCCGCGCCGGTATCGCACCCGGCGTGAAGAACGGTCTGTTTCAGGGTGCAGGAAACAAGGGCTACAACATCCGCGCCGAAGGACGGGAAACCAGAAACTGGTATGGCGAATGGGAAGTAAGCCACGGTTTCGACTATTACCACGGTGCAACGCTAAACCTGCATTGCGGCCTCATTGACAAGTTCAAGCCCGATCTCAAGGCAAAACATGACGAGGCGCTCCTGCTGCCCGGCTTGCTGGGTGTCAGACTAAGCGGCAACAACCTGTCCGCACCCGACATCCTCAACATCGTCTGGCACAGCATCGGCAAATACCTCTTCCCCTGGGCGGGCAAGTCATTTGAAAAAATCGCACCGCGCAAACTTTCCATGTTGCTCGATGAGAGCGCCGATTTGGCCACACGTTATCCGGCCAGGGTGTCCGAACTGAAAACCCACCCCGCCAGCGCGCCACACTATATCTCCCTGAAAAAAGATGCCGAAGGCCAGCTCAGCGGACGCTACGCGGCGCATCTCGCTCACAGCTGGGACAAAGGCATGAGCGATGCAGATAAATCCTTCTGGCAAAGAGAAGCCGACGAACGCTGGGTAATGGGCTACAACCTGCAGGACAGGCGCATCCTCGCCACCGATACCCTGATGAAGCTCGCCGACATGAACTACCGCATCCCCGATGCCGAATTGCAACAGGCATCAATCGCATCCGGCTCGCCATTCGTGAGACAGGGTTATGCCTTTCTCGGCGTGGCCGGTCAGGAATCCATCCTGCCGATGAATAAGGGCAAGCAAGTATTCCAGTTTCATTATCGTTTCCCGATGATAGGCGGCCCGGCTCCGATAGGCTTGTGTCTGGACGAATTGGTGGAGATCGCCGACGGACTGTATTTGGGTCAGCTCATCTATGCCACCGCACTGGTCTTGCCATTCAACTCGGGCATAGCACCCAGCCAATATGACTATCAACTGTTCGGCTACTTCCTGCTGCTGGATGACGACTGGGAACGCCATAGACAGGCGATCGGACTGGATACGTTGACTTAATACTGGAACTTCAACTTTTCACAAAAAAAATCAGAGGAGTAACCATCATGCAAATAGACTTTCATCACGCCACTACCTATGTCGTTGCACGCGATGCCGGATTCAGCCATGGGGAGGCGGACATCATCGCTTACGCCGCCCAGTATGTGGACGATGCCACCAGCAGCGGCACGGTTCGGTTCGACAATTGTGCCGTTTACAACCGCATCAGTTCCGCCCACAGGATGCTCGACCCCCGCAACACCGAGGAACTGGCCAACCACCTGGTCTGGATGAGCTTCCACTTCCTGCCCGGCAATGGGGGTTTGTCCGCTGGTCAAAATCCGGATGGCAGCTTCATAGACAAGATCATCTGCACCCCCAACAGCCCGGCGGCACAGGAAATGGTGCGCGATGCGATACTGGAAAAAAACCGCCCCTATGGCCTGCACCGCCTGGGCGTGACCCTGCACGTCTACGCCGACACCTGGGCGCATCAAGGTTTTGCGGGCGTACTGCATCACGTAAACGAAGTCGAAAATGCCAGTGAAACCAGCAAATCAGGCATCTTCAAAAAAACGCTGGGAGGCATACTCAGCGGCCTGCTGGACGATGCCATCCCGCCGCTGGGGCATGGCCGCGCGCTGGCGTTTCCCGACATGCCTTTTCTCCAGTGGCAATACAAGAATGGTCGGGACGAATTGATAAAACGTGACAACCCCACCGATTTTCTCGCCGCCGCCGAACAGATGTGCATCGCCATGCGGCGCTATATTCTGGGCAATCCAACCGCCACGGTATCTGGGCTCAACGCCGACACCCGCGCGCAAATCGAAAAAATGTTTGCCGAAACGGTGTTTGAAGATGGCGAAAAACGTCACCAAAAATGGCTGGATGCAATACGCAAAGGCGTATTCACTGCTTGCGGAAAAGTTGACATAGACAACTATTTTTCCCGGGGCAACGACTCATGGAAAGCCGATGCGCTCGGCACCAGCTTCGACATGCCCGTCTATCCCTACAAGCAGACGTTTCTGGACAGCAACTGGAAACACTTCCACGACGCGATCCAGGCGCACCGCTTCAATGTGGTTTACAACATCCTGCCAAAATACGGCATCTGTGCGGCGTAACGACCGCATTGAGGATTGATTTTATAAGGTTTTATTTATTTCGCAGACACAATCCGCCAGCTGTTCGGGCGACATGAAACCGCAATTCAGTTGCGGCTTCATGCCGAGTTGAATGGCCTTGTCCTGCCACAGGGGATTGTAAGGAAGCAAGGTGACATCCTCGATGCCGTGATCGCGCAGGAACTGGCCGATGGCGGCGAGGTTTTCTGCCGTGGCGGTCATGCCGGGAATCAGCGGCACGCGCACGCAAAGTGGCACAGTGGTTTCGCGCTTCAGGCGCGCCAGATTATTCAGAATGGGACGATTGGATTGCCCGGTCAGGCGGCGGTGTTCTGCCTCATCCATGATTTTCAGGTCAAAATAGATGCGGTTCAGATAGGGTAAAACCAGCCTTGCAAAGCTGTCGTAATGAAAAAACCCGCAGGTTTCGATGGCGGTATCCACGCCGTCCTGGCGCAGGCGCTTCAGAAACTCCCCGATAAACGCCATTTGAAAAGTCGGTTCGCCGCCGGAAACCGTGACCCCGCCGCCGGTCGCGTCAAAAAAAGGACGGTCTATCAGCACCCGATAGAGCAGGTCGTCCAGTTCATACCAGCGCCCCACCCCGCCCTGCGCCAAGTCATTTTCACCACGCAACGGACAGGGGTCGGGGACAGGCTTGCCGCCTTGCCCTTCCGGATTTTGACACCAGACGCAATGCAGCGGACAACCCTTGAAAAACACTGTGGTGCGGATGCCGGGGCCGTCCTCGCTGCAATCGCGCTTGATGTCGAACACCAGCCCGCGTCGCGCAGCGTTCATTGCGGCAGGGTTATCGTCCGTTGCACATCCGCGCCGATCGCGCCCAGCTTGAACAGATGTCCAACGTTTCCGGTCAGTTGCAGCAGATTTTTTAGCAATAAACCAACGATGTCCACGTTGGGCTGGCCGATCAGCCCCAGGATCGTTTCCGCGTCCTTGAAGCGTATCACCAGATCAACTTCGCGTTCCATGCGGTCGGCCTCCGTCTCGTCCATCACAGCGGTATGAACCACAGCGAACGGATCGAGGCACTGACCCCAGGGCATGTCGAGATACAGTTTGTCAGGGTCAGGGCAAAATTCCAGCAACACGTTCATGTCGTCACCCGCACGGCGGGTGCGAATCATAAACCGCCCCTGATAATAGCGTTTTCCGCCGGGCGACAAGGGGTCGGCAATCTCGAAGTTGTCGGCGAAGAAGGTCTTGGCGCGGCGCGACTGCGCTTCGTCCAGCAAGCCATCGCGCAAAATCAGACTGAAGCCGAGCCGCACCGCCAAAGCCAGCCCTTCGGCGACCAGATGTCCGCCCGCCTGCGCCAGCATTCCTTGCAAATAAACATCGCTCCGCATCCCGGAATTCAGGGTGTGAAAAACGCCGGGGGCTACCTGGGGAAATCCGGCATGCATGATTTTCTCCTCTCAAAAATCTGCCCATTTGCCCTCGCAGGAGGAAGGTCAGGATGAAGGTAAACGATGCAGTTCATTTTACGAACCATGCACCGCATGTTGTTCCACGCCATCTTGCAGTGCGAAATTGGCGCGATCCAGGATTTCGCGGCGCATCTGCGGACTCAAGGTAACGTAATAGGCCGAATAGCCCGCCACCCGTATCATCAAGTCCTTGTAGGGTGCGAGTGCCGCCTGCTCCGCCTCGCCGCCCTGCATCGCCGCCGTCGCCGCCCGGTCTGCCGCCACCAGCTCGGCGATGGACGAAACGCACATCTGCACCAGCACGCCATTGTTTTCCATAAAGGCTTTCATGTAGCGTGCAAACAGCTCGGTATCTTCCTCGCGTTGCGCCAACCCGCGCGTCGTCAGGCTCAGGTTGTAGGTATAGCCGTTTTTCACCGCATCGGTGTCCACTGCCGCCACCGAAAGAATGTGATCCAGCGCCATGACGGGCGAACCGTCGCGCTTGACGATGCCAGGGCATGGCGTGATGCCCGAAGCGAATGCGCGCCCCGCCTGACGCGCATTGGGCGTGGCCTGGGTCAACATGCCAAAACCGGCATGGTTGGTCATGGACCAGTAGCCGCACAGATAACGTCCGCCGCGATGGGTGCGGTAACGGTAAAACACCTCGTGTATCATGCGCGTCAGCATCCGGCTGTATTTCACCGCCAGACTGTTGTCATAGATTCCCTCTGTTGCGACGCCAGCGCCATAGTGCGCGGTATGTGCGATGGCACGACGTATTTCGCTCAGACGCGCCGCACTCAACGTCGGCAACTGAATGGCATCCTCTGGATGCAACCAGTTACGCGTCTTGCCGAGAATATCCTGCCAGAGTGTATGTTCGGCCTGCTGTTTGCCGGCATCGAAATCAGCCTGCATCGCGGCCAGCAGTTCCAGGGCAGACACCTTGCCGCCGAACACCAGCTCATCGAGTATGCAGAAGCTGTCTATCACATCGGCCAGCCCGATGATGGCTACCCCGGCGGAATTGTATTTCGCACCGCCCGAGGCCACATCGCGGAATTTTGCGCCGCTGCCACCCGGCAGATTGGTAGGTCCGGTGAACAACCCGGAAAGGAACGGCGAAGCGCGGTCGCGCGCCATGAAGCGCCCCAGATAATTATTGTTCTGCACCGCATGGCTGGCCATCTGATCCAACTGAAAGCGGAATGCGGTGATGAATTCATCCATGGATTCCATCTGCACGAGCGGCCTGCTGGTATAAGCCGTCCGCCCGTCAAACAGGTTCGGCGCGCTTTCAACCACCCCGTCGGAACGGTGCTTGCCGCCGAACAGCGCCAGCTCCAGCACGGCGGGCAGCACGAAAAGGGTGGAACCGGAATTGCCGTAGTGCTTGCCCGGCGCGTTCTGCTCGATGCAACCGATCGAGGCGTAGTCGCAGGCATCCGCCCATGCTTCCTCCTCACTGACACCCGCGTGTTCCGCGTAATAAGCCGCCATGCTCCTGATCACCGGCAGGTCGCCGTGCAGCGCGGGGGTGGCGCGGGTGACGATGTTCACCTGACATAACCGCCGCAAATAGGCATCCATCACCTCGACGGGGAGCGGCTTGCCCTGCGCATCGCGATGGTGGATTTCGGCGTGATAGCGTGCATGGACATTGGGATCGCGGATGCTGAGCAGTTCCGTTGCCTTGAGGATGATGTAGGTCATGTCGTTGACCGCATCCACCACCTGCCCGTTCTCGACTTTCGTGCCGCCCACGGTGAGCGCCTGGTTCGAGCCGCTGCCCGCGAACAGCGTTTCCGAGCCGGAGGTGGAAAGCGGCACATGGTCGGAACAGCGCAGAAAAAAGTGACAGACCAGTTCGACGGCGCGCCGGGTATAAGCCTCGCGCGCCGCATCGCTGTCCAGCACCTGCCATTCTTTCAGGTAATAGGGATTGAGCAACTGATCCAGACGGCCAATCGAAAAACCGAAATTGGTGTTTTCCTGCAACAGCAGGTGATAGCAAATCCAGATCGCCGCCAGCGCCTCATGCAACGTTTCGGCGGGATGGGCGGGTACTTTGCGGCACAGTTCCGCCAGTACCGGGTTACCAGACTGCTCGGCGGCGAGAGCCAGATGTTCGGCATAGACCATCGCGCCCTCGAAAGTCCCGATAACGCCCTCCAGAAACTGTCGTTGCTCAGGCGTATCAGCCACCGCCAGATCGCGCTTCATCTGCGCGGCAAGTCCGCTCAAACCGTGCGTCAACAGCCGTTGCCAGTCCGGCACGGTATGCGAAACGCAGGTAGATTTATCCGACAGATAAAACGCCACCCGCTCCATCAGTTCCTGGCACTTGGGCGTTTCGCCCGGCTGTTTGGCAAGCGCAGGGTCTATGGCATCACCTGCCACCGTATCCAGATTGGCAAAGTCAGCGGTGTCGTATCCCGCCGCGCGCGCCGCTTCCTGCACCGGCAATTGCTCGTCCAGCCAGAACGGAAAGATTTCCTTATTTAAACGTTCGACGACTTCGGGGCGTATTTTGAACGGATTTTGCGGGCGGGTGGCGACCGACTTCAATTCCGGCCAGATGCAATACCCTATCGTGTCCATGTAAATCACGGGGCCTACAAAACTGGTCGTGGTCTGTCCCGGCATCAGGTCGGAATCCCTCACCAGCGCGGTTTTATGCTCGAAAATATGGCGGATCGCCTTGGCGCGCCGCACGCTGGGAGCAGTATCCCGCGCGGTGCGCAGGTACTCTGTCAGCAGGCGCGGCAATTCATCGCAAATTTCGGGCAGCTCCGTAAACAACCGCTGCCGCCAGGCCCTGACCACCGGAAAATCCTCCAGCGACAATCTGCTCAAGGATAAATCCGTCAGCGTCTTGACGCTTGTAAAGTCGGTATTGGCAATCGGAAACAGACCCGTCGGCAAGACAGCCGCGCCGCTGCCCTGCAAACTGACCCGAACGTGTCCTGCTGGGTTAGGGGTAGTCATACTCACCTCACGCTATGCGAAATTGTCTGAGTAAACGGATACAGCGGGATGCCACCCATGCAAAGCTGCGCATAACGGCATGAGCGTGCAAGCTATCACTCCGGCCCTATCGAAACAATAGGCCAAAATACCTAGGTCATTTGGCCTATTCAAGCCGCTCGCCTGTGCTACCCTGCGTGCCATGAAAAATATCAGCCATCACCTCGCCGCCTTGTCTGCCACCGCCTGGGTCGGCAGCCTGTGGGCAATCGGCTATCTGGCCGTACCCGTGCTGTTTTACGCGCAACCCGATCGGCAACTGGCAGGCATCCTCGCCGGTCAAATGTTTGTCAAAGTAAATTATCTCGGAATAATTTGCGGCAGCTATTTGCTGGCGTATTACTTTGCGCAATCGGGACGCGCCGCATTGCGTCAGGGAATTTTCTGGATCATCGCCAGTATGTTGATGATTACGTTAATTATTCAGTTTGGCATCCAGCCTGTCATGAATGACTTGAAGGCACAGGCCTTGCCGCTGGACGTGACACACAGCGCACTCTACGGACGCTTCAAGATGCTGCACGGCATTTCCAGCATCGCCTACCTGGTGGAAAGTCTGTTGGGCATCTTACTCGTGATCCAATTCCACAGCGGGCACCCAAGTGATTGAATGACGCGCCCTACGACTGGCCCCCGCCATTCCTGACGAAACTGGCGAACGCACTGGCTATCAGCGGCTTGCTGAAATAGTAGCCTTGCACCTCGTCGCACCCTTGCAGGCGCAGATAAGCCAGTTGCCCCGACGTCTCAACGCCTTCGGCGATGGTGTGGATACCCAGACTGCTGGCCATATTGATGATGGCGCTAACGATGGCCTTGTCCTCGGGATCATCAAGCAGATCACGAACGAAGGACTGGTCTATCTTCAACTTGTAAACCTTGAATTTTTTCAGATAACTCAACGAGGAATAACCGGTACCGAAATCATCTATGGACATGCGGATGCCGATTTCATGGAGCTTATCCATCACCGCGATCGCTTCCAGCGGCTTATTCATCGCCACCGCCTCGGTCAATTCCAGTTCCAGATACTGGTGCGGCAAGCCGATCTCATCGAGGATGCGTGTGACCAGTCCGACAATATCGCTCTGATGAAACTGCATGGCAGACAGATTCACCGCCATCACCATGGGCGGCAACCCGGCTGCCATCCAGTCTTTTAATTGCCGAACCGCCGTGCGCAGCACCCATTCGCCGATTGGCACGATCTGGCCGCTATCTTCTGCAATCGGAATGAATTCGGCTGGCGAGATCAGGCCCAATTCCGGGTGTTGCCAGCGCAACAAGGCTTCCGCACCGACGACATGCCCGTCCTGTATGGATAACTGAGGCTGGTAATGCAAAAACAATTCATTACGCGCCAGCGCATTGCGCAACGCGTTGACCATTTGCAGGTTGCGCGCCGAATAGGCCTGCATCTCGGGCGTGAAGAAGCGGAAATTGTTCCGTCCCTCCTGCTTGACGCGATACATGGCCGCATCGGCATTCTTCGACAGCGTCTCGAAATCTGTGCCGTCATTCGGATAGATGGCGATGCCGACAGAGGGCGTGGTGGTCAACTCATGCTGTTCAATCAGACATGACTGCGAAATGACTTCAATCAGCTTGCTGGCCACATGCGCCGCACCATGCGCATCGGCACCAGGGAAAATCAGGATGAATTCGTCTCCTCCCAGCCGCGACACGGTATCTTCCTCGCGCAGCACCGACTTGATGCGCACGGCCACTTCCATCAACAGTTGATCGCCTATGGCGTGTCCCAGCGTGTCATTGATATTCTTGAAACGATCCAGATCGAGGAACATCAAAGCCAACTGTGCCCCGTTCCGCTGCGCCAGACTGAGAGCCAACCGGAAGCGTTCGCGCAGCATGGTGCGATTGGGCAGACCCGTCAGCTGATCGAAATGCGCCAGCTGCTCGATGCGCGCTGCGGCCTGCTTGGCCTCGGTGATGTCAGACTTGATCGCCAGATAATTGGTGATCCGTCCATCGGCCTGGCTCACCGGCGAGATCAGCACCGCCTCGATATATTCGCTGCCGTCCTTGCGGTGGTTGATGAACTCGCCGCGCCAGGACTTACCCTGCATCAGATGCGCCCACATCTCGTCATATTGTGACTGGGGCGTTTTGCCGGATTGCAGGATGTGCGGGTTTTTCCCCAACACCTCCTCAGCCGTGTAACCCGTCACCGTGCTGAACGCTTTATTGACATATTCGATGCGCGCTTGCAGATCGGTGATGACGATGGAATTAGGGCTTTGTTCGACCGCCAGCGAAAGTTTGCGCAAGGCATCGTCGGCTTGCTTGCGCGCGGTGATGTCCTGAATCGTGCCGTGCAACCTCAAGGGTTGTCCATGCTCGTCGAATTCCAGCTTGCCTAATCCATATACCCAGCGTTCTGACTGATCGTCGTGACGGACGATGCGGAATTCCCTGCTGGCTGATTGGCTTTTTTCAGCGATGACACCGGTTATGTACTCTGCCACCCCCCTGCGATCGTCGGGATGAATCAGCGCATTCCAGCCAGTGATGTCTCGCAGATAGGCGGCATCTATCCCGAACAACTGGTCAAATACCGCCGAACTTCGCCACAAACCAGCGCGAAAATCCATCAGATAGCTACCCAGCCCCGCGATCCTCTGCGATTCCAGCAAGGATTCCTCGCTTTCGCGCAGCCGCGCTTCGGTCTGTTTGCGCTCGGTAATGTCTGAAAGGGCAGCGATGAAGCCAACGATATGACCCGCTTCATCACGCTCCGGATTGTAATTGACAGCGAACTCTTTCAGGCCATGCGGTGTAGTCAGGGCAAGGTCATACTCGCTGGCCTCCCCGGCTAGGGCCGCCTCCATATGAGGACGGGCTTGCGTATAGGCCGCTTCCCCGAGAATCTCGCGCGGATGTTTGCCCACGATACCGGCAGGCGGCAAGTCAAACAGTTCCGCATAGGACTGGTTGACGAATCTGTAACGCTTGTCGGCATCACATTGCGCCAGATAGAACGGAATGTGATCTGTGATAAACCTGAGTTGTTCCTGCGAGGCACGAAGCTGAACATAGGGACGCTCGAAATTGTCCACGAAAATCGCGCGATACAAAAACAGATAGGCGATCACCTTGTAAACATGCCCCATCAGATTGTAGATGTCATTGACATCGGCATACAGCGTAAACAGAAATTCGCTCAGCGCCATGGTGCAGACCGCGCCAAACAGCCCGGCCGCATCGAACGGCATCGGTTTACGCATGTGCCACCACAAAATGGCCGCCGTTATCAGACTCAGCGCGACCAGGCCGTACTCGTAACGAATCTTGAACGGTGTCAAACCGTGACCTGCCATAAAGGTCGCCGGTATCAGATCGTCATGGAACAGCAGCAGCCAGTGCAACAGGCCGACCAGCACCAGTATGCCGCCCAAAATAAAACCACGGAACTGGCGCGAGTTGCTGGCAAGTCGGGGTTTGCTGGTAGCCAGCAACAATACGATGGCCGCCAGCGTGCGCGCCGCCAGCCAGAAATTGATCGCCTTTTCCGGGCTGCTCGGCGTGATGAAATCCGGCATCCCGGCATAGGACAGCATGTGTGTGAAATCCAGCATCGCCACACCGAAGAACGCACAGCCTATCAGCAGAAAGCTGCCATTCCCTTCGCGGCGATGCGCATTCCAGGCAACCGAGAACACCAGCATGGCGATCACGATGGCCAGCGTCTCAAGCAATATGTGCAGCGGCAGGTAACCTGCCAACCCGCCCACGTCAGCAAACAAGGGCGAAATGCGCATCACCAGCACACCCAGCATCAGCAAGACCAATTTGCAACCGACCCTGCGCATCCCCGGCAAATGACTGCCATGCAGCCCTGGCAATCGCCCGCTATGTTCTTGGTATAACTTCATGGCGGTATCTTGTATTGCCCTTGTCATTATTGATTATCGAGACAGGCCAATGTTACGGTGCCTAGCCCGTTACGCGTCGTCATTCCGGGCTTGACCCGGAATCCAGCCTGCATATCCGGCACTCAGCCCGGTAGGGCACTACACTTGTTCAGCAATGCCTCGAACTCAGTTATCGGCACGGGTTGGCCAAACAAATAGCCCTGATAGCAAAAACAGCCTTTGTCCAACAGAAGTTGGCGCTGTTGCCCGGTTTCGACACCTTCGGCGATGACCGCCAGACCCAGGCTTTGCGCCATGGCGATGATGGTGCGCACAATGGCGCTATCGTCAGGATTAACGGAGAGATCGCACACAAACGACTGGTCTATCTTGATCTGGTTCAGCGGCAAACTTTTTAGATGTTGCAACGACGAATAGCCCGTGCCAAAGTTGCCCAGCGAAAATTGCACGCCGCTCGCGTGCAGCGTATTCATGGTCGCCATGAGTACGGCGTTGTTTTCAAACAACATATTTTCGGTCAGCTCCAGCTTGAGCCGCGCCGGATTGATGTCGTATCGAGCCGCACAGTCCAGGACCTGAGCCGCGAAATCAACCTGGCGGAATTGTTTGGCACTGACGTTCACCGCCAAAACCAGTTCGCGCGTCAGCCCGTCTTCCTGCCACGCCTTGAGTTGTGCGCAAACCGTTTCCAGCACCCACTGTCCAAGTGGCACTATCAGGCCGGTTTCTTCCGCCAGGGCGATGAACTGGGCGGAGGCAACCATCCCGCGTTCAGGATGGTTCCAGCGTAACAGCGTCTCCGCCCCCACCGGGCGGCTATCTTTGTCAAGCTGTATCTGGTAATGCAACTGAAACTGTCGCTGATCCAGCGCATGACGCAGTTCAGCTTCGATAGCGGCGCGTTCGTTAATCGCATCCTGCATCTCCGGCTCGAAGAAACGCAGCGCATTGCGGCCCGAATTCTTGGCCTGATACATGGCGATGTCCGCGCGTTTCATCAGTTCTTCTATCTCGCGATGCCGTCCACTGCACATCGTCACGCCGATGCTGGGCGTACTGGTACATTCGTTCTGGTTCAAGGGATAAGGCTTGCCGAGAGCACCGATAATTTTCTCGCCAATGAGTTCGGTCTGCGCTGCCGCTTCCCGTTCCTGCTTGCTCAGCTCTACCAGCATCACCACGAACTCGTCGCCGCCCAGACGCGCCACAGTGTCGTCTTCGCGCACACAAGCAAGCAAACGGGATGCCGCCTGTCGCAGCAGCAAGTCACCCGCATCATGGCCCAGCGTATCGTTGATGGTCTTGAAATTATCCAGGTCTATGAACAGCAGCGCACTCTTTTTCCCGCTACGCGCGCTGGAAATCAGGGCTTTCTGTAACCTGTCCATCAGCAAGCGCCGATTGGGTAATCCGGTCAGCGTGTCATAAAACGCCAGTTGTTTGATTTCTTCTTCTGCGGTCTTGCGTTCCGTAATGTCTATGTAAGCCGCGACATAATGGCTGACCCGCCCATCGTCTCCCTTGACGGCGGAAATATTGAGCAAATTTGGGAACATTTCACCATTCTTGCGCCTGCACCAGTTTTCGCCCTGCCAGATACCCGTGCGCCGTATCGCTGCCCACATCGTGCGGTAAAAGCCCGCTTTGTGCTGGGCTGACTTGAGCAGATGCGGCATTTGCCCCACCACCTCGTCTGCGCGATAGCCGGAGGTCTGGGTAAACATCCGGTTGACCCGCAAGATCACCCCCCGGGCATCGGTGATCAGCATACTGACTTGCAAGTCAAAGGCGACCGCCGCGATGCGCAACTCGGCTTCCGCCTTGCCTCTCGTCTCGCTATCTTCCGCCGCGACGCGCATCTGGATCAGGTGCAGCATGGCATATGCCAGAAACTGGCCGCCATGCGCCATCATGGAAAATTGATCGTCCGGCGCAGCCGAATACAACAGGTACAGATCAGACAGGAACAGCAACACGCCCGTCAGCGCAAAGCCTTCAAATATCCGGTGCTTTTGACGTTTGCGCCAATAAAGCACAATGACTCCCGCCCAGAGCAACAACAACGGCAATTGCGCGACGCGGCCGATACCCTGCATCCCGCCTGCAACGAGGTTCAGCAATACCAGTGACAAGGCGACCAAGCCTAGCGTCAATGCCGCCATTCCTGCCACGAACCGTACAGAAGACAGGCTGCACCGGCACCTCATCAACTTATAGACCCATGCCAGAACCAGCGGCAACAGATAGCTGGCAGGCATCCAGCTTGCCGTGGCCAACATCCCGGAATAAGCGTTTACCCCGACAAACCAGCCGCTCAGCGTGTGCAGCCACTGCGCTGCGGCGGCAAAAGCGAAACCGATGACCAGATAGTTACGCGCTTCAGGTTCGATGGAATGCCGCTCGCCGGCCAGGAACAACGCCAGCAGCACGGACAAGATTCCGTTGCCGATGTCCAGCCCAAAATGCAGATGCTCAAATTGATCGTCGTTGATGCCCGCCAACATCAGCACAAGCAAAGCGTAAAACCCCAGAAACCACAATAAAATATTGAGGTATCTGGGGCTTGGCGATTTAACGGGCAGCGACGTTGGCACGACGGCGTTTAGGTTAGCGCCTTGATGACATCCTCGACTACCTTCTTGGCATCGCCAAACACCATCATGGTCTTGTCCAGGTAGAACAGATCGTTATCCAATCCGGCATAACCCGTCGCCATCGAGCGTTTGACCACCAGGATGGTGCGCGCCTTGTGGACTTCGAGGATGGGCATGCCGTAGATCGGGCTGGACTTGTCGTTCTTGGCGGCGGGGTTAACCACGTCGTTCGCACCGATCACCAGCACCACGTCGGTGTCGGCGAACTCGTTGTTGATCTCGTCCATTTCCACTACCTGCTCGTAAGGCACTTCGGCTTCGGCCAGCAGCACATTCATATGCCCCGGCATACGCCCCGCCACCGGGTGAATCGCGTAGCGCACCTTGATGCCTTTTTCGGTCAGCAGCTTGGACATTTCGTTGATGGCGTGTTGCGCGCGCGCCACCGCCAGACCGTAGCCCGGCACGATGATGACGGAGTCGGCGTTACCCATCAGGAAGGCCGCATCGTCCGCGCTGCCGCTGCGATAGGTTTTCTGCACGCCATCGTCGCCGCTATCCGCTTGCGCCGCCGCGCCGCCGCCGAAGCCGCCCAGAATCACGTTCAGGAAAGCGCGGTTCATCGCCTTACACATGATGTAGGACAGGATCGCGCCGGAGCTGCCCACCAGGCTACCCGCGATGATCAGCATGTTGTTGTTGAGCGTAAAGCCGATGCCCGCCGCCGCCCAACCCGAATAGGAGTTCAGCATGGACACCACTACCGGCATGTCCGCACCGCCGATCGGCATGATCAGCAACACGCCCAGCAACATGGCGATAGCCGTCATGATCAGGAACGGAGTCCAGCCGGGTTCGATGAAGAAGGCGATACCGAAGCCCAGCATGGCGATGCCCAGCAACAGGTTAAGCCAGTGCTGGCCACCGAAGCGCAACGGCTTGCTGCCCAGCTTACCGGACAATTTGCCGAACGCGATGATCGAACCCGTAAAGGTGATCGCGCCGACAAACGTGCCGATGAACAGTTCGATGCGATTGCTGGCGTGCAAGGCTTCACCTGCCAGCGCGATACCGTAGGCAACCGGGTTGTTGAACGCCGACATGGCAATCAACACTGCCGCCAGACCGACCAGCGAGTGCATCGCCGCAACCAGTTCCGGCATCGCCGTCATCTGGATGCGCCTGGCGACCAGCGCGCCTATCGAACCTCCGGCGGCAATCGCCAGCACGATATACAGCCAGTTTTGCGTGACCGTGAGCGTAGTCAGCACGGCAATCAGCATACCGACTATGCCGAACATGTTGCCGCGCCGCGCGGAAACGGGCGAACTCAAGCCCTTCAGGGCAAAAATAAACAAGACCGCAGCGGTCAGATAAGCGAGTGCGACTGAATTAGCTGACATGCTTATTTACCCTTCTTTTTAAACATATCCAGCATACGCTGGGTCACCAGGAAGCCACCGAACACGTTCACGGCAGCCAGCGCGACCGCGACCAGGCCGATCACCGTGCCAATATTGAGTTCGGCAGGTCCTGCGGCCAGCATCGCGCCGACGATGATGATGCCGGAAATGGCGTTGGTCACCGCCATCAAGGGGGTATGCAGGGCGGGGGTGACATTCCAGACCACGTGATAGCCGACGACAATCGCCAGCACGAATACGGTCAGGTTCATTACAAACGGATCAACTACGTCGGTCATATTTTTCTCCTTACTCAATATCGGTGAAAAGTGAAGATAAGACGATGAAAAGTGAAACGCAGAAACCGCGCGATGTTTCACCTTTCACGATTCAGCTTTCACGGCTTTACAAACGGTGCGCCATCGCGGCACAGCAGCGTTCCGGCGATGATGTCGTCTGCCACATCAATTTTCATCGCACCGCTCTTGTCGCATAATAAATTCAAGAAATTCAACAGGTTACGCGCATAAAATGCGCTCGAATCGGTCGCCACCAAGCCCGGCAGATTGGTCTCGCCGACGAGGGTCACGCCGTATTTGACGACCGTCTTGCCCGCTTCGGACAGCGGACAGTTGCCACCCGCTTCGACGGCCATGTCCACCACCACCGAACCCGGTTTCATCTGTTTCACCGTATCTTCCTGCAACAAAACGGGCGCGGCGCGACCGGGAATCAGCGCGGTGGTGATGATGATGTCGGCCTGTTTGGCGCGTTCCGCGACCAACAGGGATTGACGCTGCATCCACGAGGCGGGCATCGGACGCGCATAACCGCCGACACCTTTGGCGTTTTCGCGCTCTTCGTCGGTTTCATAAGGCACATCAATGAATTTCGCACCCAGCGACTCGACCTGTTCCTTGGCGGCGGGGCGCACATCGGAGGCTTCGACCACCGCGCCCAGGCGCTTGGCGGTGGCGATCGCCTGAAGTCCGGCCACGCCCACGCCCAGAATCAGCACGCGCGCGGCTTTCACCGTCCCGGCAGCGGTCATCAGCATCGGCATGAAACGGTCATACAGATTTGCGCCCACCAGCACCGCCTTGTAACCGGCGATATTGGCCTGCGAGGAGAGTACGTCCATCGCCTGAGCGCGCGAGGTGCGCGGCAACTTTTCCATGGCGAAGGCGATAATGCCTTGTTGGGTATAGGCGGCGACCTGTTCGGCCAGATGCGGGGTCAACAGCCCGATCAACACCGTGCCACTCGCCATTTGCGCCAGCTCTCCGGTTGTCGGCGCTCTGACCTTGAGTACGATTTGCGCTTGTTGGTACAGGCTGGCAGCATCCACCAGCACCGCCCCCGCCGCCGCATAATCTGCGTCAGGGTAATGCGCGCTGGCACCGGCACCCTTTTCCACCAGCACCATATGACCGGATGCCAGCATCTTCTTTACCGTTTCCGGTGTCGCTGCAACACGAGTTTCGCCTGCACGCGTTTCCGCAGGAATGCCTATGCGCATGAATCTCTCCCCCTGAGTAAATTTTTCTTATTCGTTTGATTGAAGCATCATTACCGGACGCAATTTTTCGCGCCGACGATTATAACCGCACTATGACAATAAAAACCACGCCGTCATGTCTGACAACATCCTTACCCCGGTGCGCATCAAATAACCGCAGATTATGAAAACCAGCGCAGAAAAGCAGCCGCACTCAAGGCGACACCCCCAAGTGCAAACAAGACACGCCAAACCAGGAGCCGTTTCTGGATGTCCCACGTCGCGTGATATTTTGCATAAACGACCGCCAAAGCAAAACCGCACACGGCACAGGCGATTTTAACTGCCAGCGCGACCACTGCGAGACCGTGAATATCGGGCAGATGCCCCTCAAATGAAAAAGTGGCCACACCGAAACTCGCACCGCTAACCGCTTGCACCGCCCAAACTACAGCTACCAGCACAGCCAGACGACGCTGAAGCGCCGCATTGTCGCTCACCAGCCAGAGTGCGGCGGCGGCAGCCCCTACGACGGTTGCAGCAGCAAAATTGTGGATGACCTGGATGAGCGCGTAAACGAAATTCTGCATCATGAGCTATTTAACGGTCACCGCAACAGAACCCTCAACCCCTGTCATTGCATGGCTGGATGTTGCCTCCTTGATCACGATGACATGTTTGCCGGGTGCCAACTTCGGCAGGGCGACATTGCACGGGCAATGGGCAACGTTACGCGCAATGATAGGATCTTGATCATCAACGTAAATATGCAGATGATGCCCTCTGGGACTCAACTTGACATTGAATTCCAGCTTATTTTCGACACCGCTTTGCAACACGGCATCGCTGGTCGGGGCAAGAATGGCGATCGCCCCCGCACCTGCGGAATCGGCGGCCAGAACCGGGTTTGCCAAGACTGCCAGGGCAGCCAGGGCGACACAAACCGTAACATGATCAAGCAGTTTCATGACATTCTCCTTTAACGATAAAGATAACCGAACAAACATGACCAATACACTCAACAACAGCGCGAA